>DATLHW010000399.1:0-6855 GCA_035539675.1 Burkholderiales bacterium
GCTTTGGGGACGGTTGGGGTTATAGATTGGCGGCGCTTCTCGGCATCGCGACATAACTCGCCCCCCTCTTAGACAACCCATACATTGTCATTCTGAGCGACAGCGAAGAATCTGCTGTTAGGACGTTCAAACCGGCGATGAACAGCCGATTCTTCGCTGCCGCTCAGAATGACAGGTTTACCAACCAGGCGCCTCTGTCAACTCTTGCCCGCCGCTGCCTGAACAAAGAGCTCCACGACCACGGGATGGGTAGACATTCTCGCGAAGAAATTCACGCGATTGATAAACGAGACATCACGACGCGGGGCGATTTCCTCGCCCATAAACCATACTTTATGGGCGATCTGCCCTGTAGTCTCAATGCAGCCGCTTACGCCTTCATCGCAAATCGTCCAGGCGCCGATGGAATGAGCGATCCAGCAACATGCGCGGCAATACGCTCAACTGAATGGTTACTGCGAGCGAATGAGGAACCGATATACGGGTGAATTTTCTTGAACGCCTTGAACTCGATGTGAAAGCGGCCACTCTAAAAAACAACTGGCCTTTTTATTAGTCATAACAAAAGGAGAAGCCGTGCCACCGCAAACCGTTTTCACAAATACGCTTGAACCTCGGGAATCGCTGGTCACCATAGCGAATGTCATCTATGGGCTCCATGCGATTAGTATCGTGATTGGTCTGGTCGGCGCATCAACGATCGTCGGCGCATTTCTGTTCAGCATCCCATCGATCATCGCGGTGGTGCTTAACTATATTTGGCGAAACGATACAAAGGCGACTTATCTCGAGTCGCATTTCCGTTGGCAAATACGGACTTTCTGGTTTGGCTGGTTGTGGATCGCTATCGGTTTTATTTGCCTGGTTACTATTATCCTCAGCCCAATTGCGCTCGCCATTTTTGTGGGTGTAACCGCGTGGATTGTCTATCGAGTGGCCAAGGGTTGGTTGCGGCTAAGAGACAAGCGTCCGATGTATAGTTAACTCTGAATGAAAGCGCTCCTACGCGTGTCGGGTCAATCCGGAAATACATAAGTGACGAACGCCAAAATTACATTCAGCGAGTAAAGTTTTCGTAATCCCCTTATTGAAATATCCCAACCACCAATCGAACTGAGGCAAGCGCTACCGGCTGTCCCGCCGTCGGCCAGATAGGTGGATATCCAGATAGGTGGATATGTAGACTCCTTCCCTCTCCTTCCCTCATCTTCTGACAATCGCCCGGGGCTCCGGCACGCATCGTGCTGGGGCAAGTGCAGACCAAGGCGATAGGTCCTTCGACAAAACATCGAGGACCGCGTCAGCATCTGTATCTGGGAGAGCGCTTCTTGCGCAGAGATGAGGTTATTTCATTTCGTATCGAAAGTGCGATGTGAAGGCTTCGTTGCGATAGTAAACGTTCATATCGCCACGAATAGCCGACAACGCATCGTCTCTCTAATGCGAAATGGAATCGGCAGTTCACTTGCAGCGGGGGGCGTAACCCACTGACATGAGGAATGATATGAATACCAGGCAACATTTACGCAAAATCGTCGCCGTGGCTTTTGCAGGAGCGGCTGTATTGGTCGGCGTAGCGAACGCCGCTGATGGCGATCTCGATCCGAGCTTTGGCGACAATGGCCGAGTCGTGACCGATTTTTTCGGCAACTACGACGAGGCTAGAGGCGTCGCAATCGAAAAAGACGGCAAGATCGTCGCCGCCGGACGCGCCTTCAACAGCGCCACCGCAAGCCATGAGTTCGCCCTGGCCCGCTATCACAGGAACGGCAAGCTGGACAACTCGTTCGGCGACGACGGAAAGGTCACCACGCATCTTCCCGCAAACACCGCCGACGCCTCGACGGCGATCGCCAACGCAGTCGCCGTCCAGTATAACGGCGACATTGTGGCCGCCGGCTCGTTCCAGAGCGCCGCAACATCCCGGATCGACATCGCCGTCCTACGGTATGACAACCATGGCCGGCTGGATCATACGTTCGGCGACCAAGGAATCGTCATTACCAACTTCAACGGTGGCAGCTCCGGCGCGAACGACATGACTCTGCAACCGGATGGAAAGATAGTCGTCGTGGGGACGGCTTTAGGCGATGTCGCATTGGCGCGATTTAACCCGGACGGTAGTCTCGATAGCGCATTTGGCGACAGCGGCAAAGTCATCACGAACGTCACTCCCGATGATGTGGCGACCGCCGTTCATCTGACCAAGGACGGAAAAATTCTCGTCGCAGGACAAAGCTGCACGCTGGGATCGACTTGTGAGAACGACAGAAGGCGGGATTTCCTGCTGCTCCGTTACAACGCCGACGGCTCACTTGATACGAGCTTCGGCGATCAAGGCAAGGTCATCACTCGTATCGGCATATGCAGCGTAGCAAACGATATCGACGTGGCGCCCGACGGAAAAATTGTCGTCACGGGAACCACCAATATCAACCCTTGCTCCTTCATTGAAGGCACCGAATTTATCGTCGCCCGTTACAACCCGGATGGCAGTCTGGACACTACTTTCAGCAATGATGGCATAACAGGCGTCAGGTTTACCGGCGCCAGAGGAGGCGCTATCGCAACAGCAGTCGCCATCACCTGGGATGGAGTCACACCCAAGATCGTCGCAGGTGGGTATCACCGATTCGGCTCAGCATGCGAGTCCTCCTCGGGCCCCGTTCCCTGCGACTTCGTTCTCGCCCGCTTCAATTGGATAGGCGGCCTGGACACTACGTTCGGCGTTAGCGGCAGAGTCATTACCGACTTCTATGGACGAGTGGACCGTGCGCTTGATCTTGCGATTCAAAGAAACGGCAGGATAGTGCAAGCCGGACTTACCGCTCTCGGAACAGCTGGCGGAGTCCCCGGATTCCAAACCAGCACGAGCGACTTCGCTCTCGCGCGATTCCTTTCCGATGATTGCCCGCTCTCATTTCTAAACGACGACAAGTTAAATGGTCCTAAAGCGCCCCCGCCGCTAAAAGACGCCATTGGAGTCGCGGATGATTTCCTTGGTTGCGGGAACCCCTATCTCTGACTCTGAACAGGCTTATACGAATCCCATTCGCTATCCGAACAACTTCCGTGCTACGGATTTGGAATTTGGTTGGGATTCGTATTATGCAAAAGCATCGTTTATGAAGCCAATAACGACTGGCCGATCAAGTTGAATCTGTCGGATGAGCAGATCGGAATGTAATCCACCGGCAATGGTTAGGAACTGCGTTCGCTTATCCTGCGATGTCTGCTTGCTGGGGGGCATCACCCACGCACAGGAGGATCTATGTATACCAAGCAATATTTACGCAAAATCATCGCCTTGGCTTTTGCCAGCGCCGCCGTATTGGTCGGCGTAGCGAACGCCGCCGACGGCGATCTCGATCCAAGCTTTGGCAATAATGGTCGAGTCACGACCGACTTCTTAGGCGGCTATGACGAAGCCAGAGCCGTAGCCCTTGAAAAAAACAACAAGATCGTCGCGGCGGGAGCCGCCTTCAATAGCGCCACCGGCAGTTATGACTTCGCGTTGGCCCGCTACAAAAAGGACGGCAGCCTGGACGAGTCTTTCGGCGATGACGGCAAAGTCGTTACGCATGTCTCAGAGGGAAATCCTCGACAACGCAGTCGTAGAGAGGCCGCCGACGCCATCACAATTCAACATGATGGAAAAATCGTCGTCGCCGGTGTCGCCTTCAACAGCGCCACGTCTTTCGACAACTTCGCCGTGCTGCGCTACGACAATCATGGCCGCCTGGATTCCCGCTTCGGTAATGGCGGCATCGTCATGACGGCGTTCGGCGCTGCGGATGCAGAGGCGCATGATTTGCAGATTCAGCCGGATGGCAAGATTGTCGTGGTGGGAACAATCGGGACTCTAACCGCCGTTGGCAACGCGGGGCCTCGCGATATCGCGCTGGCCCGGTATAACCCCGACGGAAGTCTGGATATCAGTTTCGGGAATGGCGGCAAGGCTGTTACCGACATTTTCGAAATCGACGAGGCTTATGCGGTTCGTTTAACGCAAGATGGAAAAATTCTGGTGGGAGGCGCCACTTGCTTCTTCCGTGCCCCGAACTGCAGGGGCTACGGCGTCATGGATACAATTCTGTTGCGCTACAACCCGGATGGCAGCCTCGATCCCACTTTCGGTGACGGCGGCAAGGCCACCGCATTTATCGGCAGATGCGCCTCTATAACCGATATAGAAATCGCGCCGGACGGCAAGATCATTGTCGGTGGTCCTCTCGCCACTTTGACCTGCGTCCCCGAGGACCGCTCCTCATTCGCGGTGCTTCGCTACAACCCGGACGGCAGCCTTGATACGAGTTTTGACGCGGACGGCATTGTGACGACTCAGTTTCAAGGCCGAGTGTCCATAACAACCGCTATCGCCCTAACAACCGACGGAGGCGCGCTGAAAATCGTCGCGGGCGGATACCACCAACAGTTTCTTGCGTGTGGCGCGACCGAGGTTGGTCCCTATCCCTGCGACTTCGCACTCATACGCTACAACTGGGATGGAAGTCTTGATCCCACTTTTGGCGCTGGCGGTAAGGCTTCCGCGGACTTTGGCGGCACGGAAGATTCTGCATTCGATCTCGCTATCCAACGAAACGGCAAAATCGTGCAAGCAGGAACCAACCGCGGCGACTTCGCTCTTGCGCGATATCTCTCCGACGACTGCCCGCTTTCGCCTTTAAACGACGGCAGTCTGAAGACGACATCTCCGCTCCTGGATGATGCAATCGACAAGCCGGATGATTTTCTCGGCTGCCGGTTTCATCCATCGCTGAATCTTTGAGATGCCGTTAAATCCAGCGCGATCGGCAACGGTTGCGCTGGACTCTCCTCTCCTCCTGAATTTACGAGGTCCCTCCATGTTGACGAATTCCAGCATGCGCGCTTTAAGGCGAGCGCTTTCCATACTCCTTGCTTTCATAACTTTATCCGTTTACGGGGAGCCGCCGGATCATCCAAACAATTGGACGCGCCGCCTCGGATCAAACCCCGGTCAGCCGCCTGGCCCCTTAGATATCCGGAATAAAATCCATTTCGTTGCGAAGCGACCCTCCAATGGCGGCGACTCGAATATGCATGGAAGCGGCGCTCCACGTCCTGGAAAAGGCGACAAGTTTCATTTCCACGAGCGTGGGCCCGTCGTTCCTCAGGTTGCGGTGCGCAAAGGTCTCGCCGTGATCGCCGATTTCTCGGATGCGCGACTTGAGGATTGGCAGGGTGAGGGAATAAACAACGAAGCCGAGCTTGCCGATCAACTCCGCCGAATGGAGGAACATTGGGCCTGGCTCAGCCGCGGGCTGGAGCAATTCGATTGGGACATCATTCGCGTGACTCTGCCTGTCCCGTTGCAACCCGACGCCTATCCCGGTTGGATAGAGTACAGAAACGCCGTAGCTGCGCTCGTCAGACAGCAAATCGACGTGTCGCAATACGATGGGAACAATGACGGCGTCATCGACACCGCATGGATCATCGCCTCGAACAACGGCATAGGCTATGAGTATCTGATCGGCGGCGCGAGCAATAACGCCGGCGTGAACAACTTCGTCGATGGGCAGAACAGCTTGAGCGTCGTGGTCGGGGCCACGGGCAACTTCAATCATGAAGCAGCTCACACGATCGGCGTTCCCGACCTTTACGGACCTTACGGCACGCTTGAGTATCTGACGGTGATGGCGGATAGCTGGACGCTTCCGCCGCAGGATTTCACCGCTTTCGAGCGATCGTTGCTTCACTGGGTGACGCCAAGAGCCATAAATCAGTCTACGCCCAACGTCGAATTACGCCCCGCCAGCGAGTATTTCGAAGCCGTACGCATCCCCACCAACAACCCTTCCGAATATTTTCTGATCGAGTACCGACGCAGACCCGATAGCGGCTTCGGCTCCAGTGCGCCTCCGTACAACGGGCTTGCTGTTTATCACGCGCTGGAAGGCTCGAATCAAGGCATCGACCCGCCACTGCTCAAATTAGAGCCTGCGGATGGAGAGATCCAGCCCGGTACAGCGCCAGAGCTTGATGATTTTCTGTATCCGGAAAATCCCAATATGCAACGACCGTTCGTCGCACGTTCGTACTCGGGACGCCAGGAAGTGTTTCGAGTTCACAACCTGCGTTGGACGACCGCCGGCGCGTTAGCGTTCGACATCGAAATATTGCCGCTCGGAGAACCCGGCGAGCCTGACGGCGTCAATCTGCTGACAAACCCGTCCTTTGAGGAAGGCGCGAATTCCCTACCATACGCCTGGACGCCGGACGCCTACCTTCCGACCGCCGTTTTCAATTGGGAGACGCAGATCGCCCAACAAGCCAGCCGTAGCGTCAGCATTTCATCGGACACACCCAATGACGCTCGATGGATTCAAACCATATCGGGGCTAACGCCGGGAGAAACCTATGAACTGTGCGGCTGGCTACGCGGCGAGAACATCGTCACGACGCCCGAGGCGCAAACCGGCGCGAATATTTCCATCATGGGAGGATTTGTCGGCTCAGGAAGTCTTTCCGGAACATTCGACTGGACCCAGGCGTGCGTGAGATTCGCCGCCGAGGCCGACACCGTTCAGGCCGCGTGCCGATTGGGCTTTTACGGAAGCACATTGACCGGCAAGGTGTGGTGTGACAACTTGACGTTGCGACCTGTGGAGAGCGCGTTTTGAGAAGCTTACCGTCGGACGAATCGCATCCAAAGACCGTATCCCCGGAGTCGCGGTAGGAATCGGAGTTGCCTCCGACCCCCCGCACAGATCCGTACGAGCGGAATTCCCGCATACGGCTCCTGCCTCAGGTCCTGACGCGAAACCGCTCCAGTGGATGCGGATGTAGTTGCCGCACCACCGGGACATATCG
>DATLHW010000400.1:0-4539 GCA_035539675.1 Burkholderiales bacterium
CGCCGTGCTGGCGCCCGAAGTGGAGCCGCGTCTCGGCTGGGTCTTTCAGCAGCTGCAAGGCGGCCAGTCGCAACCCTTTCCTTCTCGCGCATTGATTCATGAACTACTAGCGCTTGAACCGCACCAGGGCGAGTCGTTGCGTCAAGCGATCTCCCCGGATGGAGCGCTCGCACGATCGCGATGGATTTGCGCGCAACCCGACGACGCCTACAAACCCATTACGCCAACCCAAGCGCTGCTCGCGCGATTCGGCGAACGCATGTGGCGCACGCCGACGCCCCCGGGCGCTGAGCGAGTTCGGCAAAGCGCGACGTGGACTGATCTAGTGTTGCCCGAAGATCGCCTCGCCATGCTGCGCGAATTCATGTTGTGGATCGACCATCGCCGCACCGTAGTGGAAGAGTGGGGCGGGCAAGCAGTTGGTGGGCCGGTGGCGTTGTTCGCAGGTCCGTCGGGCACGGGTAAAACCTTGGCCGCCAGCGTAATCGCTGGCGTACTGGGCTGGCCGCTTTTCCGCATCGACCTGGGCCGACTGGTAAGCAAGTACGTTGGCGAAACGGAAGAGAATCTCAACCGCCTGTTCGAAGCCGCGCATGGCCAGCCGATGGTGTTGCAATTCGACGAAGCCGACGCGCTTTTCGCCAAACGCGGCGAGGTTCGCGAAGCGCGCGACCGCTACGCCAACATGGAAGTCAGCCACTTGCTCACGCGCATCGAGAGCCATGATGGGCCATGCATTCTGACCACCAATTTGCGTCGCCAACTCGATCCCGCATTTACGCGGCGACTGCAAATGGTGATCGAATTTCCTCGCCCGGATGTCGCTTGCCGCGCGCAACTATGGTCGCGCCTTCTGCCGCCGAGAGCGCCGCGTAGCGCGGAACTCGACGCCTCGTTGTTAGCGAATGCCGTGACGCTAACAGGCGGACAAATTCGTAACGCCGCATTACATGCCGCTTATCTGGCCGCAGCCGATGGCGACTCGATCGCATTGCGCCATGTATCGCTCGGCGTTTGGCGAGAGCTCGCCAAGGACGGACGCGAATTCGCGATATCGGAATTAGGATCGCTTGCCGCTCACTTGCCAAAGGAATTCGCCAATGGTTGAGATCGAGCAACTGACATTGCGTCTGCCTGCGGGATTTGAATCGCGCGCGGGACGTATCGGACGGCTCACCGCCGAAGCGCTATCGAACGTGACAGCAGTAACCAGTATGAACATCGCGCAGTTATCGCTACCGCCGCAAACCATCAAGGCTAACTGGTCCGACCGCGTCGTCGCGCAACGTCTTGCAAATGCGATCGGACAGGCGATTACGCAGCAACAGCAAACTGGGGGGAATCAAAAATGATGATTTGGGTAAGAGACAACCGCACAAGCGTCACTGTCATTCTGAGCGACAGCGAAGAATCTGCTGTTAGAGAATTCCAATCAGCCACGAACAGCAGATTCTTCGTCGTACCTCCTCAGAATGACAAGCTTTACCAGCGAGGCGTCCAATGAAAGGCTTCCTCATCGAGTATGCCCTCGCGATACCGCCTCTCGTACTCGCGTTCGAATTCAACCCGCAGCAGTTGTCGCGCAACCGCTCCGTCACCATCACGCTTGGCAGCACGCCTGCGACGCGCGGCGGTTACGACTTCGCCTTGCCCACCGAAACGCCTCGCGTCGCGCAAGGCGTCTCCATCGAGCCGGAAAGCTTCGACGTGGAAATTCTCGTCGACGCCACCGATCGCATGAACGACGGCGACTCCATTGCTCGCGAATTGGGCGTCGAACCCGAGCTCGATACCTTGCGCAGCATGGTCGAACCAAAGACCCAAGGTCCTGGCGGCGTACAAACCCTGGCTAGCCTGGGGCTCGGTGGACAACGCGCGTTTCAACGTAGCGAATCCGCGTCTGTGTTGCTGTTCGTCTGGGGCGCGCACGTATTACCGGTATTTCTGAAAGGCGTCGACGTCACCGAGACAGCGCATCTATCGAATCTGATTCCCTACCGGGCAAATGTGAAGCTGACATTGCAAGTGATCGAAGGCCGCAATCCGTTCTACCTCGCGGAGAAGGTGCGGCAAGCGGCGGTGTCCGCGTTGCATAGCGCCGCATCCGTCGCCGCCGCCATCGGAGGATTACGCTGATGTTCCTCAAAAACTCCCGGTATCTCAACGCCTCCGCATTCGAAGAAACTGAGGACGGCGCTTTACCCTTCAAAGGCGTACGTCCACGCGAGATCGGACAAGCGACCGGCGTTGTGGAACATACACTGCAACCCGGCGAGCGCTTCGACTGGCTAGGGTTGCATTACTACAACGATAGCCGATTGTGGTGGCGCATTTTGGACGCCAATCCCGATGTGCTATGTGCGGCCGAGTTGGAGATGAATGGTTTACCCGGCGCCGACTCGGCGGAGATCGGCGAGGTGTTGTTGGTGCCGAAGGCGAAGGAGTAGGGGATGTTAAGCACTCCGATATTAGCTAGCCCCTCTCCCGCAGGCGGGAGAGGGGTTGGGGTGAGGGCGTTTGACGAACCATTGATGGCAATGGGAAAAAAATCGCTTTTTTGCAGTCCTGCCTCTACGCGGCCATCCTTATTCCTGCAACCGCCCTCACCCCCAACCGGCTTCGCCCCCCTCGCTTCGCTCTCCCCGCTTGCGGGAGAGGGGAGTTATTTCCAGGGGAGAATTTGACCGATGCTCCTCGACATCCTCTCCGCCAAAGATCGCGCCCCCGCCGAATGCGTCATCGAGGTGAATCAACAACCCATCGAGGATCTCTATCCCTTCCTCGTCGAAGTCACCGTTGAAACAGGACGCACCGAGCCCGCCGTCGCCACGCTCACATTCGAGAGCCGCCGCGACGAGCATGGCGAATGGCTGGTGCAGGACGCCACTGGCATCGATGGGCGCGAATATGTGTTGCGCGAGTGGAGCAGCATTCTCATCAAGGCGGTATTCGGCGATCGCGAAGAGGAAGTCTTGCGCGGCTTTATTCGCCAAGTGAAAGCTGAGTATCCAGAGGACCAGGGCGCGGCGCGCGTCATCGTCGAATGTCAGGATGAATCCCTGCAACTGGATCGCGAGCATCGCCGCAAAACGTGGGGCACAACCGACGCGCCCATGAGCGACACGCAGATTGTCACCGAGATGCTCGGAAGCTACTCGCCACTTTCCCTCGATGCGGAGTCTGCGTCAGGGCAAAGCGGTCTGGTCGGTCTTAATCAAGATGGAACCGATATTCGCTTTCTGAAGGATCGCGCGGAAGCCAATGGCTACGAGTTGATCTTCAGAGGCGGTACGGTGTATTTCGGCCCAATGCGAATCGACATGCCGACGCCGCAGGACACGATAATGGTTTACGCGGGCGCGGACAGCAATTGCCTGTCGATCAACGTGCAAAGCGATTCGCATCAACCGGACGCCGTGTCTTTCGATCTGCCTGGAACCGATAATGCGAGTAGCACGACTTACACGGTGGAGCCTGACCTCAAAGTATTGGGACAGACTCGCGCCAGCAGCGCCGATCGAGGGTTAACGCCATTCGTCTGGAAGCTGACCGGCGAATCCGGCGCCGATGAAGCTCGCTTACGCGCCAAGGCGCAACAGAAAGCGAATGACGCGGACATTCACAAAGTCGCCGCCGATGGCGAATTGGATGGAACGCTTTACGGGCATGTGCTGCTGCCGGGCCTGCCAGTGATTGTCGATGGTCTCGGTAGTCGATTGTCGGGTACCTACTACGTGGATGCGGTTTCCCACACCTTCAGCCCACTGGGATACAAGCAACGCTTCAAATTGCTTCGTAACGCGTGGGGCGAGGACATTACCGCACTGCCCACGGCGAATCCGCTGGCCAATGTCATGGGCGCGTTTAACTTCGGAGCCGTCGCATGAACGACATCACCCGTCAGCTCGCGCAGGTAATAAACGAACGCAAGGTCTACGGAAAATATCGCGGCTTTGTTTCGGATAACGCCGATCCCGAGAAAAGAGGGCGCATCAAGGCGACTATTCCCGCGTTGTTAGGCGAACAAATTACAGATTGGGCGCAACCTTGTTTCCCCTGGGGCGGCCTCGCCGATCAAGGCTGGTTCGCCGTGCCGGAGGTAGGCGCGCAAGTATGGGTGGAATTCGAGGCGGGCGATTTGCATATGCCGATCTGGACGGGCTCATTTTGGCAACAGGCATCCGATGTGCCCGCCGAGGTTCAAGATCAGCCGACGACGCGTCTGATGAAAACACCGAAAGGGCATTTGCTCGTTTTTGAAGATAAGGATGATGGTGAGCAAATCACGCTGAAACACTCGGGCGGCGCGCAACTTGATATTGACCCCAAAGGCACGATCGCCATCACCGATCAGAACGGCGCGAAGATCACGATGGACGCCGACGCGAATAAATTGATCATCGAAGACGCCAACGGCAACACGATGACATTGGCGGCGGCGGGGACGACGGTCGAGGATGCGAATGGCAACAAGATCGAGATGGCGGCTTCCGGCGTGACGGTAAAGGGCGCGCAAATTGTCGTCGAAGGGAATCAGGT
>DATLHW010000401.1:0-13542 GCA_035539675.1 Burkholderiales bacterium
CCTCAGTTACTCCGACCGCTCGGCCGGCCGAATGACCGGCATGACTCGCTTCGCCGCCTTCTGGGTGGAGAACGGCGAAATCGCCGCCCCCGTGAATGTCATGCGCTTCGATGAGAGCATGTACCGCATGTTCGGGGAAAATCTTGAAGGGCTGACGAAGGAGCGTGAGTATCAGATCGATCCCAGTTCTTATGGGGCTAGATCCACACAGAGTTGGCGATTGCCGGGGGCGTTGATTCGCGATTTCACGCTGACGTTGTAAGTAATGTGCATACGCAGGCGGGAGGCATGCTCCCCGCCTGCGTCACTCCAGATCAGATCTTTGGCCCACTCTGCGTTTGGCTCCTGCCTTTCACGATTTCCTGTACAGGTCGTACTTTCAGCGTAATAGGCGTGTCATCTCCTTTTGTGATCCGTTCCCTAAGGGCCGATAAATTGAAGGTTGTTTTTTTCAAATCGTCGTCGGTAAGCATAACAACTTGCGGAGGTTCCATCCGCCGCGTTTTATCGTCAAGGCGCTCGACCAGAGTGACCCCTTCTTTTTGATAAAAAGGCCTGACTTTTGTTTCAACTTCGATGTCCTGTAGCCCCTTCAAATTAATATTTCCGAGGCCAGGAAATCGTTCATTGATTGCATCCGTTGCGCTCTGATGCAAAGTCGAGAGTAAATCTTGCGGCGGTTGCTCCTGGCGTAGCCCCGCACCGCTGAGCTCACGCTGCATCGACTCCGCCGGCAAAGCAAGGCCATCCACTAAGGGCAGCGCAACATCGCTGACCTCATGAGTGGGCGTTTTGGTTGGGGAGGGTAATGCAGAATTAAACGAATTTGAGGCTTCCAGAGGGGGGATGGGAAGACGAGGCTGATTGTTCAAAGACTCCTGCGGGCTTACTGGCGAATAACTTTTATCCGATTGTGGTGGCGAGGGTAATGGTGTAACACCGGAGGTTACGATCCCGGGCGGCCGAGGAGCAATCGACGCGTTTTCGCTCTTGCGCACACCCTCGGGCGGCAATGGCGGAAGCGGTATGTTCGGGGGCGGCGTCGGCGCCTCCCTCGAGAGCGATAGGCGGCTAACACGCGTAGAACCCTTTCGCGCTTGGCCCGGCTCCGGAAACGATTTCAGTATGGACGACAAATCGTCCTCCGACTGGGCTGGTACGTAAGGATCCGGAAATTTATCTAGCATGGCCGACAAACCCTCCTTCGCATCGACTAGCGGTGGCTGGGTTTGGCGCACAGTATCTTGCATTTTGATCGCTGGATTAGTCTCACTTTGTTCATCGAACGCTGCTTCCATCGACATCTTCAACGGAGAAGACGTTACCGGCCGGTATAACAATTTCCGTTCCCGCTGTCGCAATTCTTGCTGTTCCTGCAACGCCTGCCGGTGCGCCAAATCGGACCCAAATTCATGAGAGGACGGCAAGCCGGAAACAAAAAATTCACCCTTCCGTTTTTGATCAAGCTTGGCGGATATTTTCTGATGTCTTGCTCGCGCCAGCAGCCGCTCATTTGTGAGCCGCTGCGGCTGAGTATGAGAGATAGGGCCCGCTGCGTGTCGTTGCCGTAGCATGAGTGAGACGTCTTCTTTTGCGATCGCCCTGCGCAAATTCGTCTCAGTCAAGATATCCTTTGGCGTCACCCTTCCCGTTTCGAGTCGTCGCTCCAACTCAAGATTTGCCTGCTCTGAATTCAACCGCTTGTCCTCCTCAAGCTTCATTTTCAGAGGTCTATTGTCATGATCCGCGAGCTTCTGAAGATGGCGCTCATTTGCCTCCCGATCTTGTTCCCGAATTTTCGAGTCTTGGCTCATACCATGCATATCGGCGAGCCGTTGCCTTTCGAGTTGCACCCTCTCGGGCGTTATTGCGACCCTCGACAGTTCCGCTTGCTCGCGTGCGCGCCGCGCCGCCTCTTCACGCGTTCGTTGAGGTCGTCGCGCCAGTTGGGCCTTCATCGCTAGCCTTAAATCTTCTGCTTTGGGGTTTAACGCTGGCGTATCCCACTGCCTGGGATTATCTAGTGCCGCTTGCTCATTTTTTTTCTTAATAATGTGCTGCTCGCGCTCCTGCAGGGCCGATAATCGATCCTCATGTCCCCGTATCGCCGCGCCATCATCAAGCGTTCCCCCTGTGCGCCTTACCGCTTGAATGCGCAAAAAACCCTCCATTTTTTCTAAATCCTGCTCGCCCAGCGGCTTATAGTTATAAAATTCATTTATCATCCGGTTCATTTCCTGCCGCGCTCTCTCAGCTTCCTTTAGGAAGGCCATTAGCTCGGCGTCTTTTCGATCCAAGAGATTGGTCAGCGTCCGCAATTGCTGGTTCACCAAATCCCTAGTCCCGCACTCCTCTTCCAATTGCTTCCTCACGTCATATTTTCGCTTCGTCAGGGCCAGCGATTGGTCGTTTACCAAATCCCTAGTCTTGTACTTCGTTTCCGGTTGCTTACTCACCTTATTTTGTCGCGTAGCGGAGCTATTGTTTTCCTTCCAATCGGCGCTATTTGGGCTTGCGCGCGCTACCCGTCGCTGATTAATTTTCACCGCAATAGCGTCAAGCAACCCCCGTCCCCACCGCCGCGCCATTCGCCATACCTTTGCAGGTTGCTTAATCACGTAATTTCGCCGCGCTGCCTGATTATGGTTTTCCTTATCGCCGTTATTCATCGTCGCGCTCCCTATAAGGACTTGTTGCCGATCAATTCCATCCCCGAAGAGTCAAGCAGCCACCGTGCCAAGCGCTACGCCACTCGCAGCGCCACTACCTATTGATATTAAAAGAAAAACCTCCCAGGCTTTTTGTTAGGGTGGATTATCCCTATCTGAACTGCTAGAGACGACAAGATTTAAGCTTGCAATAATGCGATTTACTGCGATGTCAAAAAGATGACGATCCACGGCCTTCTTTTGAAACTGTCGCGAGCGGCCCGAAAACAAGTTGAGACGTGCAGAAAGGAAATCACCGGGAACGCAACATATCGCCGCTAAGCGCAATTAAAAGCTCCCCAACACGGCGTTGCACCGCATGCGGATCTTGTTGCGTTGTGGCAATCGGCAACACCTCCAGGCGCGCTATTCCTGCGACGCCAAAGCTCTTGGTCACATCATCCAGCGCGCGCCATGTATCGCCGTCTCTGACCTCTAGACCTCCGCCTTGCGCCGCCCGACACTGCGCTTGACTGGCGAAGATCACCATATGGCGCCAACCCTCGCTAACCTGCGAAAACAGGTGGGCGTCGCCGAATAGATTCTCCAGCAGGAAAACGTTGCGCACACCAAATAAATGCTCCAGTTTTTCCCTCAGTTTGACGATGGCGACTTTGTGGGACGTTCCAGCGGAAAAACCGATCACCAGCAATCGGTTCCGGTCAGGATCGGCGCCAACCTGGGCGAATGCCGTCGCGCCGCGCGCCGCGCTCCGATCAGCCAGCGCGTGCATTTTCGCGATGGTGAAGAACGCCAGCGCGAAAAGAAAACTATCCGTGAGATCGATCAAGAAATGTGTGTAGCTGATCGAACCCAAGGTGGTTACCAGTAATGCACTTTGACCAAGACCGAACCAGCGATTGATGCGTCCATCGGGCACACCAACGTAGAACGCCCACGCGAGCGCGGTGATCATCAGTAGTGAGATAACGGCATTGAGCCAGTCCGGCAATCGTCGCAAATAGGAGCCGTTCTTCAAATCGTCGATGGCGGTGGCGAGAATGACGTTGTCGTCGGTGACCGGCGATGCCGCCGTGCCTTTGACCGTGGCGATGCCCGGGGCCGAGACGCCAACGACGACGATGGCGTCACGAAACGCCGTCAAATCCATCTGACCTTCGCCGTTCATAGCAGCGTAAGCGTCAGCGAAAGAAACGCGTCGGTAATCACCGCGCTTGTTGCGCCAATTGAGCAAGATGCCCTTTTCCAGCGCGCCCTCGCTCAGGTCGGCTTGCACGTCAGCGACGGCGGCCGCTCGTTGCGCCAGCGATGGCAAGCGGAATCCGGGCTCATTCAACCAAACCGCATAGCGCCGTACAACGCCGTCCTTATCGGTCGCGAGATTGGAGACGCCCAGTTTGTCATGCGTACCGGAAAAATAAGGGAATAGAACAGCGATAGTTTTATCGGCGACTGCCTTATCCTGAACAACGCCACCGGCGATCATCGAAACTTTTACTTGGCTTTGCGCGTCGTTCTTTGGATTCAATCGAATCAACGGATAGACCGCTCGCGAGGCAGTGGACGCCACCTCCTGAAAAACTTGGTCGGCTTCGGGATTCGCCTTGTCCGGATCGGACAGCATGACGTTGACCGCGATCGCCCGCGCGCCTTGATCGTTCAGCGTGGCGATCGCTTCCGCCAACACCGAACGCGGCCATGGCCAACGACCGTATTTTTCCGCCATGAGCGCGAGGCTGCGTTCGTCGATATCCAGAATGACGATATTGGCATCGGGCTCCGGGCTGGCAAGACGGTAACGGACGGCGAAGTCGAGCGATTGGGATTTCAACTCGGGGACCAGCGCGCCAACGAGCGCGTGCAAACCAATAAGCGTCGCAAATAACAACCCTAATATCAGGTAGAAAGCTTTGCGGTAAGAGCGTGCCACATAGCCAACATGGCGAGTGATGTGACGAGCGACCCAGTCGAGCAAACCGCCTTTGATAAACGACTTGAATTGGTTTTGTGTGCTCATTGGTCGAGGCCTTTGGTAAGGAAATACGCGACTCGGGGGACAACGTCTGTAGGAACGAACTTACTCGCGATCAACCGCCGAATCACAAGCAAGCTCGCTCCTACGCTATGAGACTCGTGGGTTTATAAGTAGGCGCCCAGACTCACTTGACGTACTGCTTGATGCGCGCGGCGGACGCGGAGCGTACTGCCGCAGCCTCCAGTGGCGCGTTAACCACCGTCGTCAACTCGGTCACCCGCCCCCCCGGCGAGGGATGCGTCTTGAACAACAATTGCAACGCCGCGTCACCCGTCGAGCGCGCCGCTAGTTTCTCCAGCACCGATATCAACGCTGACGAGTCGTACCCCGCCCGCGCGGCCAACACCATGCCGTCGCGATCAGCCTCGAATTCGGCGTCCTTATCCAAGCCGCGCGCCAATAACTCCGCGCCGGTGTTGACCATCTTATTGATCACTTCCTTGTTGCCGCCCTGGTCACGCTTCAATAACGACGCGCCGAACTCCACCACTTTCTGCTTCTTGATCACCTTGTAATGGTGCTGGCGGGTGACGTGCGCAATCTCGTGCGCGAGGATGGCGGCTAGTTCGTCTTCCGTGTCGAGCACAGCGAACATGCCTCTGGTGATCAATATGATGCCGCCCGGCGCAGCGAATGCGTTGACCGAGTCCGTGTCGATCACTCCGAATGCCCACGGCAGGGTGTTGCGTTCGGAGTGCTGGGCGATAGCTCGGCCAACAAGATTCACGTACTTTTGCGCCTTGGCGTTATTCCACAACGGCGCGGCGCCCAACACAGTCGCGGCCACGCCCTCACCGACCTTGATTTCCTCGTCCGCCCCTTGTTTCCCAGTAAGGGCGCCAACGATGCCCTTCGTTGGATCTTCGGACGCTTTCTCGCCGGCTGGCGCTTCCTGCTTCTGCGTCTCTCCGGCCATTCCCTTCAGCATGTCTTCAAGCTTGCCTGCCTGTGCGGGACCGGCGACGGTCAAGGCGAGCGAAACGGACAATACAATCGTTTTCATTTTCCTAGCCTCCCTGTCCAGAAGTCGCCTTGGGCGGGCGAACATAGTCGATCTTGCGACTTTTCAATTTACCTTGCGCCGCAAAACGAGCCGCCTCTTCACGCGAAACCGCCGATCCTTGCACCGCCTTCACGGCTTCGACATTCGGTTCGGCAGTTTTCAATTCCTCGCTCGACAACCCGCGAGTACCCGAAGCGCTCACCACATTGCCGGAGCCAAGTCGCCCGCTGGAAAGCCCAGCCAAACCACTTGGCTTCGCAGCGCCGCCGGCGACGCTCACAAGGTTCATCTTGACCCACCCTGTGCCGCGGTCGGCTTTGACTTTCATCCAGAAGGCCTTGCGATCGAGAACCTCAACTTTGGATTTTGCACTGACGTTGCCTACCACCTTCGCCGTAGCCGAAGGTTCGGCTCGCAGGTCGGTATTGCTTTGAACGATGCCGCTTTGTTGGGCAAACGCTTCGGTTACGATTAGGCAGGAAAAAAAGACCATCATGAACCAGCGCAACGACAAACGACCCGCGCATCGGCTTGAGATAAATTCGAGATCTAACGCCATTAAACCTCCTGTCGCTCGTTAACCTGCTAGGACTTACGCAACGCCGCTAAGGCAGCGTTGCGTAAGTCCTAAATGAGTTCGCTTCGGAAATGCTGGTACAGAGCTTAAGTACTTGCGCAAAAGTTTTCCAGCAAGGCGCGTCGACACAGACAGTACACAGTTAGTACGGCAAGGAGAGCTAAGCAGGGGTTTCGAACAGCATGCTGTTCGCCTGCGCAGCGGCTGTCCGATGCAGCGGACAGCGTCCCCTGCAAGGGCAACACCCCGTCTGGAAGACTTTTGCACAAGTACTTATGTTGCATTGCCCTCGGTGGGGCGACCCAGTATAGCGCGGGTTGGTTTTAAATCGATACTTCGTAAAAGCCAAGGAGAAACGAACGTGCTAGTTTGAATAATAAGCGGCCCCGTAACCGTCGCCCTCGCCGATACTCCCCCGAACGCAGTCCGAAATTGGGAGAGAATGCGAACTTTTGGCATAAAGAATCCGTCCTAGAGAAGAAACTTGCCTTGATTCTCGCCTCTCACTTGGTTACCATTTTTTGACTGCAGCGCAGACTGCCTCTGAAATCAAGGATTTACTCATTGTGTCTTCACGTGTTCGTATTAGCATCGTTGCTTTTTCCCTCGCCGCCCTCGCCGGTTGCGCTTCCACGCCGCTGCCGGTAAGGGAATCGCCTCCCGCGCAACAGCCTCAACCGCCAGCGTCGCCCATTGCCGTGGCGCCAGTGATAGCTCCCAACCCAAATCCACAAACAGCCACTGCGTTGGAATTGGAAGAAACGTTGCGGATACAGGTCGATGAACAACAGGACCCTGTCGTTTTCGAAGCAGCGCCTATCGTTGCGGAGCCGGATTTGTGGATGCGAATTCGTAGCGGCTTCAAGCTCGCCGAACTCGACAGCCCGCTGATTGCGGACCACGAGAAATGGTATGGCAGCCGTCCCGATTACGTGGCGCGCATGACCGAACGCAGCCAGCGTTATCTTTTTCATATCGTTGCGGAAGTGGAGCGACGAGGCTTGCCGACTGAGATTGCGCTACTTCCCATGATTGAAAGCGCTTTCAATCCAACGGCGTTATCGCGAAGCAGCGCAGCAGGCATCTGGCAATTCATTCCCTCGACAGGCAAGCACTTCGGTCTCGATCAAAACTGGTGGTATGACGGCCGCCGCAATGTGCTAGCCGCCACCAATGCGGCGCTCGATTATTTGCAGAAACTTTATGGCATGTTCGGTTCCTGGGAATTGGCGCTGGCTGCGTATAACTGCGGGGAGGGAACAGTCTCCCGCGCAATCGCCGCGAACCGGGCGAAAGGTTTACCTACCGATTACCTCAGTCTCAAACTCCCCCCCGAAACGCGCCATTACGTGCCTAAGCTAATGGCGGTCAAGAATATCGTAGCGAACCCGGCTAGCTTCGGCGTTACCCTGAGCACACTACCGAATAAGCCATTCTTCACCACGGTTGAGATCAACAAGCACATAGATGTCGCCCTCGCCGCCCGCTTCGCCGATATGACGCGCGAGGAATTTGTCGCCCTGAATCCGGCTTACAACAAACCGGTCATTACCCACAACGATAACGAGGTGCTGCTGCTGCCAACGACAAAAGTAGCCATGTTCAAGGCGAATATGCAGCGGTACGGAAATCGCCAGCTCCATTCATGGCAGGCATATCAGGGAAGACGCGGCGAGCGCCTCGACAAGATCGCCAAGGCTTATGACATAAGCGTTGCGCATTTGCGCAGCCTGAATGCGGTGCAGGAGAAAAAAGGCAAACTCAAAATGGCGCAATTGCTTCTGGTTCCACTGAAGCTTGCGAAGCCACTGCCGACGGCCGCCCAGATCGCAGCGACAACGGTAACTCCGATCGGGATGGTCACTGCTGCTCCTCAAGTCGCGGCGGTAACCAAGAAGAACGTCCCGCAAACTTATGTCGTCCAGAAGGGCGACACGTTGTACAACTTAGCGGGCCGATTCGACACTAGCGTGGAAGCGCTTCGAAACCGCAATCGGCTTAATGGCGGCGCTGTGAAGGTGGGCGACAGCATTGAGATTCCAGCCACAACACAATTGCAGCCACCCACAGATCACATTGCCGCTCAACAGGAAGAAGCGCCAATCGTGAACAAAGCGCCATTTGTAATCGCGGCCTCAGTCAGCCCCACGCGAGAAACCCAACCGACAAGAACCGCCAAACCCGCCGCCCGGACGTTCAAGCCGTCTTTTTACACAGTAAAGCGGGGCGATTCGCTCTACAGTATTGCCCAGGCCTTTGAGGTCGCAGTAAATGATCTTAAGCGGTGGAACAAAATGAGTGGTTCAACTCGGCTTATGCCGGGGCGGAAGATCAAAGTTGTTTCCGGCATTCATTGAAGCTCAAACAAATTGTTTTTAACGCGGAAAGAAATAAAAAGCGCCCTGAAACGGGCGCTTTTTATTAGTAGCAAAAATTCCTAAGCTGTTCTTCTTCCATTAGCCAAAAATGACGATCTGATTGCGTCCTGCTTGTTTGGCCTGATAAAGCGCCTGATCGGCCCAGGCATAAATGCTTTCCGTATTCTCTCCTTTCCGATATTCGCCGACGCCGCAGCTAAAGGTTACCGTAAACTCTTTACCATCCGCATATTGGCGTACGCCAGAAAACGATTCCCGTATGGCGTTTAGCACGGTTACGGCGTCCGCCCCTTTTGTGTGAGGTAGGATAATCGCAAATTCTTCACCCCCAACCCGGCCAATAACGTCGCTTTTTCGCAGGCGTTTTTTTAGCAACTCCGCAAGGCATTGCAAGACTCGATCCCCGGCAGGATGGCCATACGTATCGTTAACTGACTTGAAATGATCGAGATCAATCATGACAAAACAAAAAAAGTCATTTTGCCGAGCCGCTCGCGCGACTTCCAATGAGAGATGCTTGCGGACTGCGCCATGGTTCAGCAAGCCGGTGAGGCTGTCCTGATCCATATGGGAACGCAAGATCCGGTAACGTCGAAGCCGTGAGGAAATGGCCGCGATCAGATGCGCTGGCTCGATAGGCTTGGTCAAAAAATCATCGCCGCCTATCTGCATTGCTGTTAGCTGTTTATCCAAGTCGCGTTCTGTAGACAGAAACACGATAGGCACAGAAATATAGTCTTCAAATTGCCGAATAACCGCCGCAAGTTCAGCGCCGGTACAGCCAGGCATATACATATCCATAAGCACGAGATCGGGCCGGAAATCCATCAGATGACTTAGAAGTTTCATTGGATCAGTGACGATATCCGTGAAAATTCCTGCCGATTGCAGCGTCACTGCGTGGTGGTGCGCAAGAGGCTCTGTATCATCGACGATCAACACGCGGTACGGCTCGGGCGGCTGGCTTGACGTCACACTATCAAGGATAGTTACAAGGGAACGAATGTCTGTCGGTTTGGTGATATAGCACGCAGCGCCTGCTTTGACAGCAGCAAGACGTGCGTGCAGGTCGCTGCGAACCGACGTGAAAATTACGGGCGCCTTAAGCACTGCTGCTGAAGTAAGCTCCTTGATCGCTTCCGTTCCCGCCAAGTCTCCTTGAGGAAAGACAATATCCATGATTACCGCGGCAAGCGTTGGGTCAATCTTTGCATTCGCCAACTTCTGGGGATTTTCGAAGACAGCAACCTGGAACCCAAAATGGCCAAGCTGAAGCGCCAGTTCCCGGGCAACACCGGCATCGTCCTCGACGAGATACACGAGCTTTCTAGGAACGCCTGGCGCCAGCATTCGTGAAACTCTCGGCAATTCCAATGGGGTTGCTGGGCCGTTCGCGATCTGGTGAAGCATAACGATCAAGTCAGCAGCGGCTTCACTTTCTGTTACATGCAACGGGCGCTCCTCTTCAAGGGCGCGATCCACCAAAATCTCCAACTGCTGCGCAACCCCGGACAACCTGGGGAAACCGAAAGTGCTGCCTGACCCTGCTAGACCATGGGCGAGAAAGCGTAGCGTTTGCAAAGCGCCCTCTTCGGTTTCATGCTTATGAAACGCCTGCTCCAAAAGCGCCAACTTGATGGGAAGTTGGCGCGAGTAATCCTCACGTAGCGTACGTAATTGCTGAGCAACTTCATCGGCGGCGCTCATGATTTCACCCCTTTCCCATGTCAATCCAGATACTGCGTATGTTTTCCGCAAGCATCATAGGGTCAAAAGGTTTTGAAATTACGCCTACCGCGCCGAGCTCGCGATAGTGGGCTGTCTCGTGAGCCTGTACTTTCGCGGTCATGAATATGACTGGAATTTCTTTGATTTCCGGTAATGCCCGTAGCGCCTTAAGCGTAGAGGGACCATCTAGACCAGGCATCATGACATCAAGCAAGATCAGATCGGGGATAAAGGCCGGAGCCGAATCGATTGCTTCCTGGCCTGATGAACACATTTTTATTTCGAAGCCACCCACTGTTTCCAATGCGATACGAGCAATCGCACGAATGTCAGGCTCATCCTCGACGTAAAGAAGGCGTTGCAGAGGTTTAGTCGTCATTTGATTCTAAGATCCTCCACTAAGGGTTTGGATAACTCTCAGGAGCTCAGGATTAGACACGTGAGACTTCACTAACGCTGCTGCGACGCGGCCACTCTCCGCGGGAGAGAGTTCTGTTCCAGAGAATACCAGCACCTGCGGACGAGGCGCCAATTTGTCGATCAGAGGCATTAGATCCCAACCGGAGCCGTCTGGCAGTTCAATATCCAAAATAATCAGGTCGTAGTTCCGATCAGTCAGCAACGCCGCCCCTTCCTGAAAACCGCCAGCCGATTCGAAGTCAGCGAACTCCGTGCAAAGTGACGCCACGACATGGCGGATATCCGAATCATCTTCGATGTGCAACACCCGACTCTTACCTGATGGCGCGATTTGAGTCCCGCGCCGGATAGCGTTAATTAGCCGGTCTTTATCGATCGGCTTATTGATCCAGTCGACAGCATCCAAGGCATCGACATTGCTGTCCGGCAAAGAGGCCCGTAGATTTGCGGAGACGATCACCACCGGCATGCAGGAGGAAGTGGCGCGAAGCTCCCGTAAAAATTCGCGGCCATCCAGATCAGGCAGACCGATATCCAGCGTCATAGCGACAAACTTGCCTTCGGCGAGAAGACTCCGGGCCGATGCGGCGTTGTAGGCAGGGGCGGTGTCGTATCCCGCATGATCAAGCATCATACAAAGCAAAGCATTAACGTCTTTGTCATCCTCGCACACCAATATGCTGGGGCGAACCATCGCCAAGCGCGCGCGGGCGGGAGCAGCCGGCTCCCGCCATTCCGGCAAATCGAAATAGAAGATGGTCCCTCCCCCTTCGCGAGGAGCGAAACCGATAGCGCCGTTCATGGTTTCAATAATGGCTTTGGAGATAGATAAGCCAAGGCCGGTGCCGCCTTTCTGTCGCGTGTCGGACGAATCCGCCTGAGAGAATTTTCTGAAGATCCTATCCCGGAAGGACTCCGGTATGCCTGAGCCCTGATCGGCAACCGAGACGCGAATCAAGCCATCTCGCCAAGTGAGGCCAATCTCAACGACGCCGCCCCGGGGTGAAAATTTCGCGGCGTTGGCCATCAAGTTAGTTATCACTTGTATTAAGCGGTCAGCATCGACGAGCGCCTTAACTCCCGGCAAACGCGTCGTAACCACGAAAGACGCGTCGAACTGAGCTGCGTAGGCATGATTCGCGGCCACGGCCTGTTCCACTAAGACCTGCAATTCCAATGGTCGCAAGTCAAAGTGCATACTGCCAGACTCGATTTTTTCAATATCGAGGATGTTGGTGATCAACCGAACGAGCCGCTCGCTGTTTTTGTGAGCGATGTCCATCAGTGCTTTACCCTCAGCCGACAGAGCGCCGCCAAGCCCCCCCGCCAACAAGCCTAGGGAGCCCATGATTGACGTCAAGGGCGTCCGCAACTCATGGCTGACCGTGGCGATGAATTCGTTCTTCATACGCTCAATGTTCTTGCGCCCACTGATGTCCTCCAAGGTACCCGCATAACCGAGCAGTCGCCCTTCGCTGCGCATTGCTGCGGCCTTGTAGCTAAGCCATATGACCGACGCATCGTCCCGCAAAAAGCGGCATTCGGCGGCAAAGCCGCCGTCATCACGCATGGCGTCGCTCCATTGTTTGAGTACTCGCTCTCGATCGTCGGGATGAATTCCCGTGCTCCACGGCATTCTCGCCACGAATTCGGGGGAATAACCTGTAATGGCTTGAAACATCGGATTGACATGCACACACAGTCCATTTGCATCCGTGACAAAGGTTCCTACCGGAGATGCTTCGTCCATTGCGGCAAACTGCGCAGCGCTACTTTGAAGAGCGCTGGTTTGTTCGTTAACTAGCATCGCTAAACGTTTCCGCTCTGTCCCATTGCGATAGGCGGTGACGCCCGTAAAACCAAAAACCAGCAGTAGTGAAATGGCGCTGTAGATTAGGAGATAGCGTTGATAGGTGAATTGCTGGTTCAATTGGGCGTTGAAACGGGTTGTGACCGCGTTATTGAATACATCGATGGTTGACGCGACGGGAACGGCCGCGATCGCTTTTAACAGATCGCTTTGTTGGCGCCGAAGGCGCAAGATCGCCTCCAGATGGGTCATTAGGTTGTTCACGGATTCCTGAACCAAGCCTGGATATGACAAAGCCGCTTCGCGCACCTTTTCGATATCCGCCTCCACGCGCCTCGCCATTTCGATATCGGGAATAAAGTTATAGTGAAAAACATCACCTAAAATTCTGCCACTCTTGTTTTCCAGATAAGCACCCGGGCGCATGGATGGACCTGCCGTTTTTTCCGTGGCGCTTTTTTGCAAAGACGCAGGCAACGTTTGTTTCTGCAGTGCTTCATAAGCGGTAGGCGCATAGCGAAGGGAGTTCTTCAACAGCGAATTCTGCGACTTGAAGCGCTCTATCAGCGCCGCCTTCTCACTCAGGGCGTTCCGAATCGAATCAACTTTTTTATGCAGCCCCTCATCGCCTAATTGCTTCGTTTCCGCATCAAGAACGCCGAGAATCTCTTCAAACCGCAGTAATGGACGAGTGAGCGCATCGTACGACCTGATAATCTCCATCTGCGACTTCAACACATCCGTGTTCCATTCAGAATCCAGTTGCTTAAGCTCTTTCAGTAAATCCAGGATGTATTTTTGACGTTCGGTATTTATCGCACTGCTATTGGTATAGAGATAAAGCCAACCCGCAGTGAGCGCTCCCAGGACGAGGCTGACCAGAAAAAAACGCAATGTCGTTTTCATCGAAGACTCATAGAAG
>DATLHW010000402.1:0-4660 GCA_035539675.1 Burkholderiales bacterium
CGTGCTTTTAGCTGAAATTCGCTCTCCCTATTCATTTAGGAGGGGGGAGCAAAAGCGTAGCGAGCGGCGCAAGTTCGAGCCGAGAAGCGCAGGTGTACGAATAGTACATTGAGCATCGCAGGCTCGAAAACGCAGTTTCAGTGCAGGCTAACTTGCGATAGCAAGTTAAGCAGCGATAGCTGCGGCCGGAGCTAAATCGGGGCGCGCAGCACCTTTTGCGACACCCTCTATCAAGGAGATTTGAAAATGAAACTAGTCAGCAATTCGTTTACCGATAACGGCCCCATTCCCGCCGAATGCGCATTCGGCATACCGGACCCGAAAAAGCACGTAACGCTATCCAAGAACCTAAATCCCGATCTCGCTTGGAGCGATTTGCCCGCAGGCACGAAATCACTGGCGTTGATTTGCGTGGACCCCGATGTTCCCAGCCGGGGCGACGACGTCAATCAAGAAGGACGCACTGTTCCAGCGAGCTTACCGCGCGTGGATTTTTATCATTGGGTGCTCGTGGACTTACCAGCGGATGCGTCCCCCATCGCAAAGGGAGAATTCTCCAGCAAGGTAACGCCAAAAGGAAAAGGCGGCCCGCTTGGCCCACGCGAAACCCGGCAAGGCGTCAACGACTTCACTGGCTGGTTTGCCGCCGACCACGACATGAGCGGCGAATACTTCGGCTACGATGGCCCCTGCCCTCCCTGGAACGACGAGATTCCTCACCGATATGTTTTCACGCTCTATGCGCTGGACATTGAGCGTGCTCCAGTCGAAGGTGGCTTTGCCGGGGCTGACGTGCTGGAGGCGATTCAGGGACATATATTGGGTAAGGCAAGTTTGACGGGGCGCTACACGCTCAATTCGGCGGTTAAGCTGTAGCAAGCGTAGGGTGGAATTGAAGGGCTCTTACGACGCATTCCACCCAACACCTTTACCAACAATCGCTTTAACAATTGGCGCCGCATACATGACCTTTGTAAAAGCGTTGGCAGCCCCTGTGGCAATCCGCAAATGACAGACACTCTATAAACCATGCTCAACTTCGGCGCCATCATCATCGGCGATGAGATCCTCTCCGGCAAACGCCAGGACAAGCACTTCGCCAGAGTTATCGAACTATTGACACAACGAGGTTTGGAGCTTGCCTGGGCGGAATATCTCGGCGACGCCCCAAAGCGAATCACGGCAACATTCCAACGCACCTTCGCCACGGACGATATCGTTTTCAGTTTTGGCGGCATTGGCGCAACGCCGGATGACCATACAAGACAATGCGCCGCAATGGCTGCAGGCGTTAATCTTTTCCGCCATCCCGATGCGGTAAAGGAAATCGAAGAACGATTTGGCGAACAAGCCTATCCAAAACGAATCCTGATGGCGGAGTTTCCAGAAGGCAGCGAAGCAATTCCGAATCCGTTCAATCGCATTCCCGGTTTTAGTCTAGGTCGCCACTATTTTCTTCCAGGCTTTCCTGAAATGGCGTGGCCGATGATGGAATGGGTGCTCGATACGATTTATCCGCACTTGCATCATCAAGCGCCATGGAGCGAAGAAATCATCTTGATCGCGGACATCCCGGAGTCCGACGTAATCGACGCAATGAATGCGGTACTGACGCAATTCGACGGCGTTAAAGTTTCCAGCCTACCCCGCTTTACGCCAACGGGGCGCGAGTTGGAGCTTGCCGTTAAGGGCAAGCCGGAACAAGTTCCCAAAGGGATGAACCTTCTGAAGGATGCGGTGAAGGCATTAGGGTACTCGTTCGTAACTAAAAGCTAATTCCGTTTCCGAATTAATCGGGCGGCTTGTCAGAACCTATTCGAGATCTGAATACAAGTAAGAGCGCGCATACGCATTCCTATTTGCCATCGCTGGCTTCCCTCGATTCCCCTCTTTAGAAAAGAAAGGTTAGGGGAGATTTGAGCCACCCACTCTTAAAGACTCTGCACCCGAGAATCGTCAAAACGATCCTCGATAAAGGCGTAGGATGGAACAAAGGATCCTTGCGACGCATCCCACCATTTTTAGCCGCAAAGCGAATCAAATTTGAAACAGCTTCGTTGCGTCTCACGCGTTGCCTGCCTTACGCTCTTCTAATACTTGAGCGCTAATTCATGCGAAAGGAATTCTACGGTGATACATCGCGTGGCCTTAATTATCGTTACCCCGATTCAAGAATTTCGTTGTTTCTCCAACTTAAGAAATTTTGAACGTCGGATCCTTATTGGAAGGAAATTCCAATGGCGAAAGCTGCCTCTCGTTTCTCTAAAACACTTTCTTGTGGCGTCGCTTTATATGTTTTGTCTAGCTGCACACGCCGATCTTGACGATTGCGCCAAACAACTTATAGAAACACCGGGGTCGATGAACGCGCGAGTCTGTTTTGTTCAAGAATTGGAGTTAAGGCAACAACAGCTGACGTCCATTGAGAAGGAGCTCGAAACTGAGCTTACGAAAAGCGACGATCCGAGGCTTACTCCGCAAGCTTTTATCGAGGCGACTAGAGATTGGTATCGTTTTCGAGAAAGCAATTGTTGGCTTGATGCTGCTGATGCAGTAAACGCGGAGGCGGTTCTTAATTTTTGTAAGGCGCGTCTTTCCATATACCGGCTCGCACAACTTCGCAATCTCTTGACATGTCTTCGAGGAGACGAGTGCAACCTGTGGACGATGGCGGATCTGTGTTCCAGTGGACAAGAGAGACCAGCGCCGAAACAAATTTCAGAAAACGGGACATCACACGCTAGCACCCTTAGACTCACACAAGAGAATCCCTAACAACAGGAACTACCCTCATGGCGATCACTCTGCATAATTTTGTCTTCGGACGAAATAAGCAATCACTGAAAGCCTCACTCAACGCGATACCACTACTTTACGTGCTGGCGCTACCTTTTTGCGCGTTAGCCAATGGCGAAGAGCTATTTCGAATCGGCAATGCAGAAGAAGCGTCCGATGCGGGTGATCATGCACCCGCGGCTACACCTAGCCAAGTATGTGCATATTGCGGCGTATGGGTTCCATTCGACAGCGTCTCTGTGAAATATTCCTCTCAAGACATCCTGACAATTTCAGAATCGGCAATTGCATTGCCCGGGCGCCTCCCAATCCAAGCGCAGGTCATGAATGCGCCATCCGCTAATAAAATTATGTTCGCGACCGCATATGACCCCAATCGCGTCTTACTCAAAATCAATGGAAAACCTGATTGCAGTCGACCAATAAACGGCGTGTGGAAAGACGCGGTAATTCAAGCCGAGTTGTTCGGCCCATCTCGTAAAGAAGCCCAAGAGCTCCTTATTGACATTCTTCCTAGCGCCGCTCTCGATAGACTAATGGAGCAACCAATTCCAATACCAACTCCCTTGGGTAGTAAGCAAATGATTAAAAGAAATCCTCCTCCCGATTCTCTTGAGAAATGGTGGTTCATACGATCAGGCTTCAATCCGTGCGATGAAGGAAGCATCCGTGGCTCCTTCCTCTGCGGCAAGATCGCCAACAAAAAGGCTAGTGACGAGTTCGGCAAAGCTTGGGGAGAATTGATGTCCATCGCGGATGAACAATTGAGATCAAAACTGTCCTCAAGTCAAAAAGCGTGGGAGAACGCACAACACGCTGCATGCGTTAAGCGAACGGAAGAAAATGCAAGCTTTGGTAGTCCTGACCAAATGTATTTTGCAGTTGAAAACAGCTGCTGGGCGGTTGCCTATGAGTTACGCACCGAGGAGGTACGTAGTCTTTCAACCTGTCTACGTGGCGGAGCGATTAGCTGCGCCGACTTGACGACCCTGCAGTAACGTTGGTTATCTGAGCTCCAACGGACGCGACATAGCTACGAACCCTCTGATTGAGTTACTGCGCGGGCCGGAAATGCCCCTCCAGTGCTGTTCTCCGGCACGATCTACGACAACCTGCTGCTCGCGAATCCGCAAGCCACGTTCGAACAGGTTGTCCACGCGTGCAAGATGGCGGAGGTGCATGATGTGATCGAAAGACTGCCGAAGGGATATCAGACGGAGATCGGGGAGCGGGGCAGCGGACTATCCGGCGGACAGAAACAACGGCTGGCCATCACCCGCGCGTTGCTGAAGCAGCCGAAGATTCTGATCTTCGACGAAGCGACATCGAATCTGGATCAGCAGACGGCGGAGCAGTTTGCGAAAACCGTCAATGCGTTGAAAAGCAGCGTGGCGATGTTGTTCATTACGCATCAGATGCCAAGGGGGTTGGTGGTGGATAACATTGTTAACTGATCTTACGCAGCCATGCGTCTGCTAGGCTAAGTAGATGAAAAAAGCGGACATGGAATTGTATACGGACTATTTGTTGAGCACGTTCGGCGCGGCGACGGCGACGGGGCTTTCGGCGATGGTTGAAGGCGAGGTCAGCCATGACCGAATTACGCGGCTGTTATCGCGGGAGGAGTACACGTCGAAGGACTTATGGCGGCAGGTGAAGGCGATGGTGAGATTGATTGAGAGCGAAGCCGGCGTGCTGATTTTTGACGACACGATTCAAGAGAAAGCCTGGACGGACGAGAGCGAGTTGATCTGTTGGCATTTTGATCATTGCAGCGGCCGGACGGTCAAAGGCGTCAACCTGCTCAATGCTGTGTATCACAGCCAAGGGGCGACGATTCCAGTAGCTTTCGAGTTGGTGAAGA
>DATLHW010000403.1:0-4187 GCA_035539675.1 Burkholderiales bacterium
ATCTGACCTACCGCCTTATTAGACTTCCTTCGAAACCGTAGCGAGCGCCCCGAGATCGAACCGAGGAGCGGAATCGTACGGAGTAGTACGTTGAGCACCGGAGGTTCGATCTCGGGGTGCGCAGTAGGTTTCGAAAGAAGTCTATTTCATACGGCCACGAGCCTCGGCTTCACCATGGTCGAATATTCCGGCACCCATCGCTTGAGATCTCGACGGACTTCGTCATCCTCCAAATAGCGATGCTGCTGAAGCCAATGCGTGATTTCATTGATGTCGAAGTGTTCCATATGGTTTGCTTTGGCGATTCTCAACTTCGGATGATCGCTGGGGCGCGTCGTCTCATTGTCCGCAAGCAGCTCCTCAAAAAGTTTTTCGCCTGGCCGAAGCCCTGTGTAAACAATCTTGATTTCCTCGTCCGTATAGCCAGCTAGCCGAATCATCTCCCGCGCAAGATCCGTTATTTTTACAGGTTCCCCCATATCCATGACGAACACATCCCCGCCCTGCCCCATACATCCGGCTTGCAACACCAATTGCGCCGCCTCCGGGATGGACATGAAATAACGAATGATGTCGGGGTGCGTAACGGTAACCGGGCCGCCCGATGCAATTTGCTCTTGAAATTTGGGAATAACGCTACCGGCGCTACCCAAAACATTGCCAAAGCGAACCATCTCGAATTGGGTGACGCTTCCCCTCTGTAGCGACTGGCACACCATCTCGGCGAGTCGCTTTGTCGCGCCCATTACATTAGTAGGATTGACCGCCTTATCGGTGGAAATCAGGACGAACTTCTTTACGCCCGCCGCCATGGCGGCGCTTGCAACGACATAGGTGCCACCGACGTTATTCTGTACGGCTTCCCAAGCGTTGTTTTCCTCCATCATCGGAACATGCTTGTACGCCGCCGCATGAAAAATTACGGACGGAGAATACATACGCATGGTTCGTTCGACACGCGCCCGATTCTTCACATCGCCCATCACGCATGCCACGGAGAGTTCCGGGAATACCATGGAAAACTCTTGTTCGATTCGATACATGGCGAATTCGTTTACTTCGAACAGCACAAGCAAGCTCGGTTTGAAGGAAGCGATTTGTCGACACAACTCGGAGCCAATGGAGCCGCCAGCGCCGGTGACCATAATGACCCTGTCGCCGAGACATTCGCGTAAGCCAGCCGAATCGAGCAACACTGGGTCACGGCCAAGTAGATCCTCCAGCTCAACCTTTCTGATCTGAGAGATCGTAACCCGCCCGCTCATAATGTCTTTGTAGGAAGGAACAGTCAGAACTCTCAGCCCTACCGCAGAACAAAGTTCAACAGCGCGACGACGCACCTCATGGGGCGCTGAAGGCATTGCGACAATGACATGTTTTGCGTCGAAACTCGTTGCCCATTTCGACACATCGGTCAACGCGCCAAGAACCTTCACGCCATGCACCAACCGACCACGTTTCAGAGGATCGTCATCCAACAGCCCGGCAACCCGCCACTCGAGGCTGCGTTCCATTTCTTTTACCAGCAGGATCGCCGCGTCCCCCGCGCCCAGAATCAGAACAGGATTGCCTTGCCGCCGCGTGAGACCATACATCCGTTGCTCTTTCCAGGAGCGGTAAGCCAATCGGCTTCCACCCATCAGCACAATCAGCAGGACCGGCTGCATTAGAAGCACGGAACGAGGAACCATGACGGAGAAACGCGTCATATAAATAGCCAGCGCCAACACCAATGTGCCGAAAAATACCGCCGCAACTATCCGTTTGATATCCGGCAAGCTAGCGTAACGCCACATGCCTTGATACAACCCAAATCGAAAAAACACGAGTCCGTAAACCAGCACCACCCAGGGCAATGTGCGCGCCATATCCTGGAAATATTCGGGCGGAATGGACAAATTGAAGCGCAAGGAATAGGCGACATACCACGTCAACCCAGCTGCGATAAGGTCATGGAGATTGGCAAGCCAAGCTCGTACGTTAATGCGACTCATCATTTAAGGGCCCCTGAAGTCTGGAATATTTTTTCCACCGGCGATCCGTCAACAAAGCTAACGCGCCGTAAAGAATTGCCCACGCAGCAAGAACAAGTATCTGTATCTCCGAACCAGCGTGCGCCGCCCAAAGGGCGGAAACGCCGCTTGCCATCATCAATGCATATTCCAGCAATGCCGTATTCCGATGGCCAAACCCGCTTTGCACCAAGCGCTGGTAGTAGTGCCCTCGGTGCGCCTCCCACACCCGCTCACCGCGAAGCAAGCGCCGTAAAAGAGTCGCGCTTGCATCCATTATAAATGGCGAAAACACCAATAGCGGAAACCAAAACGGCCAATCTTGCCTTTGCCAACCAATCAATCCCAGGCTGGCGGCGAAAAATCCTAGCGGAATAGAGCCGGTATCACCCAAGAAAATCTTAGCGGGATGGAAGTTGAACAATAAAAAAGCCAGCGCGGCGGCGGCGATGGAAAAAGCGAAAATGGCGATTTCGTTGTCGCCGGCGATCCAGCCAGCCGCCCCATAAACGCTAAATCCAAACAACGCCATACCACCCGCCAACCCATCCGATCCATCCATGAAGTTATATAAATTGATCATCCACACCACCGCGAGGCCAATCAATATCAATACGCCCACGGAGGCCCCGGAAGAGTAAAGAGCGCCCGCTATAAATACGCCCGCCGCAACCATGTGAATCAAAAGGCGCCACTTAGGTGAAACCCCCGAGATGTCATCGACGAGCGACACCAACACCAGCAAAAAAACAGGCGCAAAAAAATACCAAGAGAATAACGTGGGCTGAAAAATCGCGCTGAGGCCCAAACCCGCCATGAGCGCCAAGCCGCCGGTGCGTGGGATAGGCTGCTGGTGAAGGGAACGCTGATTAGGAATATCCTGAATTTTTGCAAAAACATTGCTTCTCAGAAGAATTCCCAGCAATACCACAGTGGCCAAGAAAGTCGCTATTGGATAAACGAATTGCATCTACACCCCTTGAAACCATTTAGCGGTTGTCTGCAAACCCTGGCTCAATGTAAATGGCGGAGTCCAACCTAACTCCCGCCGAATCTTTGAACTGTCCACCACCAAGGAGCCGAGCAACCTATCCAGCTGTTTAGACTTTCCCGTTAAATTTCCAATTAAACGCAGGCCTGTCGATGGCATTGGAAATAGTCTGGCCTTCTTACCTAAGGCCGTTGCAAGCCTACCCAAAAGCTCCGGCGTGGATACATCCTCCCCATCACTGACTAAATAAACCTTTCCAGCAGCCCCGGGATGATGTGCGCACGAAACGATTGCATCGACCAAATTATGTACATAAATAAGACTACGACGGTTTTTTATTGACGCAAATGGCAAAGGAACGCCCAGGCGCAGCGCTTTCAACATCGTCAACATATTGCCCTTCACTTCCGGCCCGTAAACAAGCGGTGGGCGAATCACGACAACCTCTAGCCCCGTATTCGTCGCTATCGCCTGCAAAGCCATCTCGGCTTCTGATTTAGATACGCCATAGGGATCTTGCGGATCATGCGGATCATCTTCTGAATATCGTCCAGTTCCAACGGAGCCTTCTCCATTTACCTTGATGGAGCTTACATATACCAACCGCTTAACGCCGGCCGCGACGGCCTGCCTCGCCAAATTTTCTGTTCCTAACGTATTCACTTCCCGGAACGCCGCGAGGGGGTCCGATGCGGCGTCCTTCATCACATGCACGCGTGCAGCGAGGTGGACGATGGTATCGACTGCGTCCAACGACTGACCCCACTGGGTCGAACGATCTATCGGACCAATCAATTTAATATCGACGCCGACGGGCAACGTTGAGGCGCTGGTCGCCGTCCTCAATGTTGCAACGACTGATTGACCATTGTTAAGTAATCGCTGGCACAGAACGCGGCCCACAAATCCCGTCGAGCCCGTAACTAATATTCGATTCATTCAAGTAGCCAATGACATGTAAGTAGCTTCAGATTTAAACGCTAAGGAACCTCTGATTAAGTTACTGCGCGAACCGAAGATGAACCTCCGGTACTCAACGTACTAATCGTACGCCTCCGTTCCTCGGCTCATCTTCGGCTCGCTCGCGACACTTAATCAGAGGCTCCCTAAATTTGTTTGCTGCGTTTCCTCAGGAGCGGTTCTAATTAACTTCAGCGTCTCTGAGAGTTGCATACTCTTCCAGT
>DATLHW010000404.1:0-10968 GCA_035539675.1 Burkholderiales bacterium
AGCGGCGGAAGCTGCTTTACGATCGGTTGGATTGCTTTCCATGGCTGATATACGAACCGATAAGCTATCCGGGGGCGAACGACAGAAAGTCGCCATCGCGCGCTTGCTTTTGCAGCAGCCACGACTCATTCTCGCCGACGAGCCCACCGCGGCGCTTGATCCGAACGCGGCGAACGAAGTGTGCCAACTCATCGTTGAAGCTGCTGAGAAGGCCGCCTTGATTTCTGTTGTACATAATCCGCTTCTGTTGCCGCTGCTGGCTAATCGCGTGATCGGCATGAAATATGGCCGCATCGTTTTCGATTTACCGGTAGACGCTGTGGATAAGCAATGTTTGGATAGTCTGTATTGCCTCGATGGCGCCATAACTTGATGTGCATTGGTATCTATCCAAGTTAAATTGTCATTCTGAGCGCCAGCGAAGAATCTGCTTTTTGCGGTGGCTCCACAGGCATTGAACAGCAGATTCTTCGTCGTACCTCCTCAGAATGACAGGTTTTATCAGCGTGCATCTCATAGCAAAGCGACTTGTGTAGATACCCATGCTCAATGTGCTCGGAGTATTTTCATGAACCTAATTCCTGGACGAACCTGCCCTACCGCTTATTACTACGGCGCCTCGGCATTAGCGAAAGCACAAACGACAAGGGTTGAGACCCTATATGCAGTGGGTGGTCTTTATGGCAATCCTTTCGCACTCGCCGCCGTCCAAGCAATGGCTGAAGTTGAAACGGAACCCGTGACAATTTGCTTCAATGGCGACTTCAACTGGTTCAATGTCGATGACGAGAGCTTTCTGACGGTAAACGAGACCGTTCTACGACATCAAGCCATTCGAGGAAACGTCGAGTTTGAGTTCAGCGGCGACGAGAGTTTGGCAGGCTGCGGATGCTCCTACCCGGAGGCGGTGAATCAAGATTTTGTCGACCGATCCAACCGCATTCATTCGAGACTTAAAATCACGGCGAAGAAATATCCTGAAATCATTGCACGGCTAGCCTCGCTACCGTTGTTCGCGCGTTATGAAATTGGCGAGATGAAGATCGGCGTCGTGCATGGAGACGCCGATTCGCTTGCCGGCTGGTTATTTGACACAACCAAGCTTGGCGAATCCGAAAGCGAAAACAAAATCGCCGCGGCATTCGGTGAAGCAAACGTAGACATCTTCGCTGGCGCCCACACTTGTCTTCCCGCGCTAAGACGCTTCACGTTGACGCAGGGGCAAGGAATTGTCGCCAACAACGGCGCCGCAGGAATGCCGAACTTTCGTGGCGTACGGAGTGGACTGCTGACTCGCATCAGCGTGCATGCATCACCGCATAAACCGCTTTACGGCGATCGACTAGGACATATCTTTATCGACGCCTTGCCAATCGAATATGACGACGCGCGCTGGCGAGCGCATTTTCTATCCAACTGGCCTGCGGGCTCCGATGCGCATACATCGTATTTCGCGAGAATTGCAGATGGTCCCGAGTACAGCATGACCGAAGCGCTACATGAACGCGACAGTCCATTTTGCCGATAAGCAAATGGACCTATCGCTAGAACCTATCCTTTGCAAGTGGAGGATGGCGCGCCGCCACAGGACGCCGTCTGACTCTTGTGCGTATTGAGCAGAGCTGGATTAGCAGGACGCAGGTCGCAGCCGCTTTTCTCGCCGCTTATTGTTAACGGGCCGTAGGCAAATTCAATCGGAGGCAAGTTCGTCTCTCGAGTAGGGTAAACCCAGTGCTTCGCCTTGACCTGCACATGGCAGCAGAACACTGGTTTGTCAGCGCCGCCCTGCGCTGTTGTCTCCCAGCCGAGGGCGCGCGCCTGAGCGGGAATGGATGCGAACATGGCTTCGATCTCAGGTGTTTCCCGACGCAGGTCTATTCCGAAATGATCCACAAAGGGCTTGCCCGGTCGAGGCAAGTCCATCAGGTCTTCCTGCGAGACGTTGATGGACGAAAAGATGAAATGGACACCATCCGCGAAGGCGTATTTGACATAGCCTGGCTTGGTGTTCTCGATCACGCCACCCTGAGTAACAATTGCCTGCTGTGGAAGTTGATCGACGTTATCGACCTTGATATGCACATGGAGCGAATCCGCTCGCTGCAAGGTGTTATAAAAACCAAATTGATCGGCGAACAGCGCTTGCAACTGGTTTGCTTCGGCTGTCGAAAGCAGCATCTGATCCTGGAAAAAAGCCAGCTTTCGATCGAGTTCGCTTGTATCAATGCTCATGACGCTCCCTCCTTATTCCATTTCCGAATTAATCGTGAACGCGAAAACGGCGCGCAGACAGTGCGAACAATACTGCAAGCGTGCGCTGACAAAGGATACCTCGGAAACGCGTTTAAAAATTTCCGATGTTCGCGATACGTTTAGATCGGTATAGCTTTTTTATCGTTATATAGTGCGCTATATTACGGTCACTCTACACAACCTAAACCGTCGTAAAGTCCCTCATGAATACGTCTTCCGCAAAACGCAGGACCTTGCGCCGCTATGCCAGCGCCATTCTTCTCGCCCTAGCCACGCTGACCACGCATGCAGCCGACCTCACAGTCTCCGCCGCCGCCAGCCTGACCAACGCCTTCCGCGATCTTGGTCCACTATTCGAAGCTCAGAATCCTGGGACCAAGGTGCTGTTCAACTTCGCCGCATCCGATGCGCTGTTACAACAGATCGCCAAGGGCGCCCCGGTAGACGTGTTCGCATCCGCCGATCAGGAGACGATGGACAAAGCCGAAGCGCAAAAACTGCTGGCAGCCGGATCGCGTCATAATTTCGTGCGCAACAGCTTGGTGATGATTTCACCGAGCGACAGCGCGCTCAGCTTCAAGTCGCTTGACGATCTCAAGCAAGCCGCCGTGAAACGCGTCGCATTAGGCAATCCCACCGGCGTGCCAGCCGGTCGCTATGCCAAGAGCGCGCTTGAAGCCGAGGGCCTGTGGTCGGCAATTGAGCCCAAGGCGATTTATGCGCAGTCCGTGCGCCAGGCGCTTGATTACGTCGCCCGTGGCGAAGTGGAAGTCGGCTTCGTCTATGCTACCGACGCAATGGTCCAGAAAGACAAGGTCAAGATCGCTTTCAGCATCCCAACCGAGACGCCTATTACTTATCCTATCGCCGTCGTCGCTGACGGCCCTAACCCTTACGCTGCGCGCAAGTTCATCGACTTCGTAGCGACTTCGCCCGCACAAGCGGTGCTGGCGAAGTACGGTTTCCAGAAGCCATAACCTATCTCGATGGAATCCGCATGGATACCGCTGGCGTTATCGTTGAAGGTTGCGGCCTGGGCGACTGGCGTGAACCTCGTGCTCGGCGTCGCTGTTGGCTGGATTCTGGCTCGTCGGCGATTCATCGGACGCGAATTCATCGACGCAGTACTCACATTGCCGATGGTGTTGCCGCCCACGGTATTGGGTTACTACCTGCTGGTGATGATCGGCAAGCGCGGATGGCTGGGCGGTTGGCTGCATGAACAATTCGGCATCAACCTCATCTTCACTTGGCAAGGGGCAGTAATCGCCGCCTCGATCGTGGCCTTTCCACTCGTGCAGAAATCGGCCCGCGCAGCGTTCGAAGGAGTCGATCCGCAATTGGAGAAAGCGGCGCGTGTGCTTGGCCTGACGGAGTGGGCGGTCTTTTTCCGCGTGACGCTTCCGATGGCGTGGCGCGGCATTCTGGCTGGCGTGTTACTGGCTTTCGCGCGAGCGTTGGGCGAATTCGGCGCCACGCTAATGGTGGCCGGCAGCATTCCAGGACGCACGCAAACCTTGTCGGTTGCAGTGTACGAGGCGGTGCAGGCGGGACAAGACTCGACGGCCAATCTGCTGGTGTTGATCACCTCGCTCGTATGCATCGTGGCACTGCTGATGGCTGGCCGATTAGCACCGGGGCGAGTCGCATCATGATGCGAGAAATAACATGAGCTTCGATGTCGATATTGAAAAACTCGTAGGAAGCGAACGGCGCAAATTCCAATTGCGCATCCGCTTCCGCTCCACCGAGCGACGCACGGTCATCTATGGTCCATCCGGTTCCGGCAAGAGCCTTACGTTGCAGGCGCTCGCCGGACTACTGGCGCCCGATCGCGGGCGCATCTCTTTCGACAACGAGGTTCTATATGACAGCGCAGCCGGCATTGACCTCCCCGCACGCAGCCGACAATTCGGCTATCTGTTTCAAGACTACGCCTTGTTCCCTCACTTGAACGTTCGCCAGAACATCGCGTTTGGCTTGCGGCGCGGGCTTTTTAATCCACCAGTACGCGCCAGCGACGAAACGATAGATCATTGGATTACCGCCTTTGAATTAGGCGATGTGGCCGCACAGTTACCAAGCGAATTATCGGGCGGGCAGCGACAGCGCACGGCCCTTGCGAGGGCGTTGGTGAATTCGCCACGAGCGCTGTTGCTGGATGAGCCTTTTTCAGCATTGGACCCGGAATTGAGACAACGCACGCGTGGCGAACTGGATGAATTGCTCAAGCGAATCGACATTCCTATTGTCATGATCACGCATGATCCCGAAGACTTACCCTGGTTCGGCCAACACGTGCTTTACCTGCGCGACGGCGCAATCACCGAGCGATTGCCTCCAGAACAGCAAATGCAGGAAAAACATGAGCGCTGATAAAGCCCACCTTTCCGTAGGCGCCGAACTCTGGTTAAGCCTCGACGGACAGAACCTCGCTAGCGCAAAACGCGTAGCATTGCTAACCGAGATCGCGCGGGCAGGCTCGATTACCCATGCAGCGAAATCAGTAGGCCTCAGCTATAAGGGTGCCTGGGACGCCATAGAGCACATGAGCAACCTTGCGGGCGAGCCGCTCGTCGAGCGTGTCGCAGGCGGCAAAGGCGGCGGTCACACTCATCTCACGCCAAGGGGCGAACAACTGGTGCGGAGCTTTGCGTTGATTCAACAAGAGCACGCGCGCTTTGTGGAACGACTAAACCGGCAAGCTAAAGGGCTCGCCGAAGATTACTCACTGCTAGAAAGCATCGGGATGAAAACAAGCGCAAGAAATCAGTTTTCCGGGACAGTCCGGGCGATACGGCGCGGCGTCGTCAACGACGAGATTGAACTGGAAGTCATTGGTGGATTACCCATCGTCGCAACAATGACCAGCGACAGCCGACGCGAACTCAGCTTGGAAGTTGGTAAAAAGGCGTTCGCACTGGTGACGGCGGCGTCGATCATCATTATGACCGAGCGCGAAAACGCCAAGCTTTCTGCTCGCAACCAACTTACCGGCACAGTCTCTCGCTTCACGCCGGGCGCGATCAACAGCGAGGTAGTATTGGAGTTGCCCGGCGGCGGTGCACTTGCCGCAATCATTACAAACGAAAGCGCAAAAACGTTGGACCTTGCGTTAGGAGTGAATGCGACAGCGGTGTTCAAGGCGTCGAGCGTGATCATTGGAGTGGTCGCCTGACGCACACTCTTGCGGAGGATGTCGAAAACAATCTGTTTTTGCGGTGACGCGTAGAAGTTTAGATCCGATCCGACAATTCGACATCTTTCAAAACAAGAACTATCAGATCGGATCGCGACTTCTACAGGTCCTTTACATTGTGCTTTGCGCGACAACTTTAGTGAACATTAGAACGCCATTCACCTTCTCAAGTGTTCCCACTTCTTTCGATTTTGCTGATACGTGTTGACCTTGCAAAACCATCGACTCCGCCACGTCCGCCGTAACCGTAGCCTTCGCCCCGGATAGAACAATCTTTTCGTTCGATCTCCGGTATGTATAGTTGGATGCCTGCGTCCACGTATCGCGTAGCGCCGCCATGTATTGCGCTTTGTTGAATTTGAAGGACTGCGTCTGACCGCTGGTTGTAATGGTTCCTGAAATGTCTGCGTTCTCGCTGATGTATTTTTCAAACGCCGCCGCGTCCTTTGAAGCGATTGCTTTGTCGACCTTCCGCAAAAACTCTTTGGCCGACGCTTCGGTGATTTCCTGCGCGTATACCTGCACAGACAGCGCCAATGAGAGAGCGAACGCAAAAACTTTTGCTATCGATTTCATTATTTCCCCTTGTTTAAGTTACGTGACAAAAAGTTAACGTCGGCACGACGAAACACCAAGTGCAGGAACAGTTTGACGATGTGTACAACCTCGCACAATAAATGAATGTTGCAAACAAGAAAATCACCGTTGAAGAAATTTAACGGTAGAAAAGCAGATTCCGACCGGATAGCGAGCGTGCACGATAATCGGATATGAGGTGAACCAGTTGATTATTGCGCGGTACACGAACTGTATTCCGTCACAATAGAGCCAGCCAACTCGTTCAATGACGAGTTGAATAAATAAAAAGCCGGCAAAGATGCCGGCTTTTTTCTGTGCATATTTAGTAAGGCGCTACCTATTTCGACGTCGCCCCATCACGACAAGGCTTAACAGCCCAAATCCTAAGAGCGCAATCGTTGCGGGTTCTGGCACGACCGATGCCTCACGCTTGTCATCGGATGTAGGCTCGATGGCCACCAATTGTTCGCTTAGATCGAGTGGCATGACGCCTTCATCAAAATCGACGATCGGATCGATCAACGATGGATTATTGATGTCTGGAACGCCAAGCTCAGGCTTCAAATCTTCGATTGCCGGACCGGCGTCCTGTTTCTTTGAATCTTCCGCAGGTGACTCTTCAGGGCTAACGATACCCTTTGGGCCATCGGCCAACGGAGCACCACCCCCACCCCCAATCGTTGGGCCACTCGGCCCTCTCGAAACGCCGCCGGGAGCGCCCGACAAGGAATTTGAATTCGGATCTGATGGGGAATTCGAATTCGGACCGAAAGAGGAATTGCCGCCAGCGCTTGCGGGATTTTCCTGCGGCATTCCACCGCCTGAATTTCTCGCGGCGCCTCCAGCGCCAGTCGCATGAGGTCGATGCGCGTTATGGCGTCGATCTGATTGCCCACGCGAACCCGCGACAACAATCCCGTCGCCATCGATAGACGAATGGGTTGCAACGGATTCCGACTCCCCCGAAGACTCTTCTTCGCCGGCGCCACTGCTGAGGTTTTGTAATGTGATCGTAGATCCGACGTCATTCCCTGTCGCTGTTGCTGCAATAACAATTCGGGTAGGCGACGCCGCCACTGTATTCGCTTTATGTGGATCAGACGGTAGGTCCGACTTAACAGAAAACGCCGACATACTAAGAAATGTCGTGAAGCCGAGCGCGACGAACACGCCTAAACATTTAAACCCTCTTGAAGCGTTCATTTAAATTCTTCCTTATTCTCTTTATCTGATGCGTAAAGTAAATCCAAACTCTCGGCGCGATAAAGCACATCGCATGCCATTTTCCAAATTGGACTACGGAATAAGGTCTTAGGTAAGCGGCTTCACTGCAGTCGTAATTTCAGCAATTGACGGTGTAAAAATACGCGACTCGCACTGGTGAAATCGGTCACAAATTACGCGTTCAATAAATGAGAACTGCGTCACAACAAAAGCAGTAGATTAGCGCGCCACTTTCGCGTCACGATTAATTTTGAAGAGGACACCAACATGGATACGCAACACGGCAATCAATAAACCGATGCCGACAGTTAGCTATTAACGCTTTATTCCATTTCCAAATTAATCGTGACACGAAAGCGGCGCGCAGACAGTACAAGTAGTACGGCAAGCGACGCTGACAAAGTGCGCGGTTAATTTGGAAATGGAATTAGGAATGAACTGATGACGACAAACACCTTGGCAGAACAGCCAAGCGGCGTTGCATCTCTACGATGATAGGCAGAGGGACCGACGGAAAAATAAGGGAAACTCTGATTACGCTACTGCGCAAGCCGACTTTAGCGCAAGGCTTTCGTCCGCTTTGATGCCCTGCCCTCGTTTTTCTTGCGCTTTCCATTGCGCAATACCAACTGCGCCGATAACAAGAACAATCACAAGAAAAGATATTGCCGCGATTGTGTCCTTCCGTGATGGATTCCCCGAAATACGGTTGTAAATAGCAAGAACTACGAATGCGATTGCAAGCGTCACGCCACATACCGGAACAGCGACGATAACGAGGCCAAAAGCAAAAACCCAATATTCTGGTGGAGCAGAACGCTCGAGGCTCCCGATGCACACATAAACAATCGCAGACCAAAGCGGCAGAAAGCCAAACACCACGATAACGATTTTTCTCATGTTGCTCAGTGGATCAATTGAATTGAACAGAACTTCGACATCGAGGACGCAATAACCAAACGACTCGCGTAAGGCGCGCCAACAAGCAGGCGTTTCGCCATTACGAGTTGAGCCATTCCTACCTATTGGCCCGACGCCGTTTTACCCTCCTCCAATGATTTGAATCGCCATGGCTTTGCGTCAGCCAGCGACATGTTCGCAATTGGAGCTCCTAACGTATCAACGCCGTACGCTTCCGCCGCTGTTTTCTCAATATGTTGGGTAATGCGATCAATTTCGTCTTTATTAACAGCCGACACCCCGCCTGCGGTTCGTAGCCACTGATCAATCGCACCGCGAATAACATTGGGCAAAGGGTCGAGAATTTCCTTGCGGAGAAGTTCCCGCGTTGGAATATCGAGTCGCCCGACAACATCGTTAAGCCGTGTGTTTATCGATTCCACGACAGTAAGGATGAATGTCGCGTTGGCAGTGTTGATTTCATCAACGGTATGCGCAAGTACAAGGCGCCGTCGAATCATATCCGTGATTGTCGTTCCAATTAGCGTCGCCATGAAGGCAATCGATTCAAACGGGCCGGCGGGGTCATCTATCCAAAGGGCGCCAAATATAATCGCAACGATTACGCCGGCAACTTCAATAATGGTGAGGATTTTTTTCATGGCTTCACAATCTCCCATGTAAAAGTCTAGAACGCGTAGATGCTATGTAGGCTCGATTGGAGAAATCCATTTCATTGCTCTACGTCGGCTGTGGGCTAATCGTGATTAAACATGTCAGCCAAACTGACGCAAGTCCAATGCAACGCCATCGTTAGGACTCAATTCGCACCAAACAACCATATTTTGCTATCGCTGCCAATCCAAGGAAACCCTCGTTCACCGAGCATGATGAAGTTATGTTTATCCATGAACATGTGCTTAGGAATTGCACGCTTGAGATCCTCCTTATATTGCTCCGATATGATTTCATCGTAGTTTGCGAGGAATTCCTTGCGATTCTTGATTACGTACGGACCTTTACCTGGCCGATATGCGGAAAAGGGGTAGTGCACAACCGCTGCCACTTGCTTACGATCATTGGTGTGGACGGCTGTGAGAAAACGCTGCGCCAACCGCTCGATACTTGCCTCGTCATTATTCGGCTTTGCCATTGCGCTAGCATATCGATCATCGAGCGTACCACTGATCGCATAGTTAAGCTTCAAGTAAAACGGGAACGAACGTTTTGGTGAGATCTGTTCCCAAACGCCGATCATGACTTCGCATTGCAGCTTGTTCCCCTCACCATAGCTAGCTTTCGGGTCTTCCTCTGGAAACGTACCTTTAAACCGCGCTACTACCAACCCATTCTTATCGTATTCTTCCAGAGTGAAGGATCGATCACCGAGCACGGCTCCCTTAACCCTGATGTCTCGCAACGTCTTTACATAAAAGTATTTGCCGCTTAACGAGTCGTTATTGAATGTCAGTGTCAGCCGCACAGCTAACACATGACCAATGTTTCCGTCGTACGTAACCAACGTGCTGGAATCGAACCATGATGTACCACCTTTAAGTGATTTTGGGCAGGCGGCGAATATCCGACCTGCGTGGGCCACCATGCTAATAAGCAGCAGCATAACGAGCCAGCCAGGAATTACAGGGGAGCGCTTCATACCAACACCTATTGAGCTTTTAGTAAATGCCTGACAAAAACGAGATGCAAAAGAATGTCATCCTGAGCACAGCGAAGGATCTGCTGTTTAAGCGGTTCCATAGGAAAAGAACAGCAGATTCTTCGTCGTGCCTCCTCAGAATGACATGTTTTGGCGCCTGCCCTTTTGTTAACCATTTTCTAAAAGCTCAATAATCGAAAGTTGATTCCGCGGGTTGCCCAAGGCGAATTCGCAATGGTGCGATTTCTAGAATCATGCCTTTGGTGACTAACGTTTTAATTGAAAGGCACGCGCCACGCTGCTTGCCTGAAGAAGTACTATTTCACAGCCAAGTTAGCTGCCACTTTGTGTCCAATACCACAACGCATATTTGAGTTCGTCTTGATTCCAGCCCGGTTCCAGTATTTCACCATCTTCGGAAATGGGGGAAAAGTTAAAGCCTTCCTCAACATCTTCGTAGTACATGGCTTCTGCGCCATTTTTAGCAACGATAAATACTTCCTCTAGTGTTCCGGATCGGCGAATTTGAGCCTTTTGAAATGGCACTTTAAATTTTTCAAAGACTACTCTTTGTTCGACACTGCACTCCAAGAGCTGGTTTTCAATAAGCTCTTGCAACTCGGGTTCAGTTATCGGTTGCCATTGGCTCATTGTTGTGGCAGCTAACGAGGTTGTAGAAAAAGCATTCCCGCATCTTGCCTTGAGGATTCGCAATCGACAAGATCACGCCTCCGAATTTTCGAACACAGACATTCGATGGCCCGCTACAAGACAATTGATGCGAATCCCCGCTTCTTCGCCGTTGACCTCGCCCGGCAGTTGCTGCCGGGAACATTCGAACATGCGCTGAATCATCTGCTCGATCACGAGTTAGACCTATCCGATCTCGACGACCGTTATCGGAACGACGAGACGGGCGCGCCGGCCTATTCACCTGCAGTATTGCTGTATGCGCATTGAAGACCGGGCGGACGAAAGCAAGCAATCGCATTAAGGTCGATGCAGTTCAATTCTGATGGTCCGATTGAAACGAAAGTGCAGAATTTATTATCCTAAAAACGGCGATTGCCCTTTCGTTTTTGGCGTAATGTATTGAGCGTTTGGATAAAAATGATGCGGAGGCGGTCACCAAATGGGTGAAGCAAAGCGCAAGCGA
>DATLHW010000405.1:0-5033 GCA_035539675.1 Burkholderiales bacterium
CGCGCCGATCGTACACAATTCCTTGATCAATGCGCCGGCCGCATGGAAGGAAGGCATCGCGAATATTTCCTGTCTGGTCGCTGGCGCGGCGCCGCCCGTTGCGGTGATCGAGGGCATGGAGCGCATGGGGTTCGATCTCACACATGTTTATGGGCTCACCGAAGTTTATGGACCAGCGGCCGTGTGCGCAAAACATGAGGAATGGGACGGCAGGGACCTGGAAGAGCGCGCTCAATTGAATAGCAGGCAGGGCGTCGCTTATTTGCTTGAGGAAGGCATGACCGTTCTGGACCCGAACACGATGCAGCCCGTTCCGTGGGATGGCGAGACCATGGGCGAGATCATGTTTCGAGGCAACATCACGATGAAGGGTTATCTCAAGAATCCGAAAGCTACCGACGAAGCATTCGCTGGCGGCTGGTTTCATAGTGGCGACTTGGCGGTGATGCATCCCGATGGCTACGCGAAGATCAAGGACCGCTCCAAGGACATCATTATTTCGGGCGGCGAGAATATTTCCTCGCTGGAAGTCGAGGATGTCCTCTACCGTCATCCCGCCGTAATCAGTGTCGCCGTTGTTGCGCGACCCGATGAAAAATGGGGAGAGACGCCTTGCGCGTTTGTAGAGTTGAAGGAGGGCGCAACAGCGACCGAGGATGAGTTGATTGAGTTTTGTCGCGCCCGCATGGCGAGGTTCAAGGCGCCGAAGGCGATAGTCTTCGGCGCACTGCCGAAAACCTCGACAGGCAAGATACAAAAGTTCATGCTTCGGGAGCGGGCGAGAACGTTGTAGGTGGATGGCTTTGTGGCTTCCGAAGAGACGTTGAGTTTCGTTGGAGGCGCTGCCTGGATTCTCGCTACAGCGGGGTTGGCAATCTTCTCCTAACGTTCTACGCGCCTATTGGTAAATGTCGATAATTGAATGAATGGAGTACGCATGGCTGAGACAAAAACATCAAGCGGCCTCATCTACGAAGATGTTCAAGTAGGTGATGGAGAAACCGCGACGAGTGGAAAAATCGCGATGGTTCACTACACTGGCTGGCTTAATGACGCGGCGCATACGCGTTTCGATTCCAGCAAGTTACATGGTAAGCCGTTTAGCTTTCCGTTGGGTGAAGGACGCGTGATCGCTGGTTGGGATGAAGGCGTCGTTGGAATGAAAGTCGGCGGCGTTCGTAAGCTGACAATTCCGCCCGAGTTGGGCTATGGTTCGGAAGGCGCTGTTGGTGTTATTCCGCCCAATGCGACGCTGATTTTTGAAGTTGAGTTGCTCGCGGTTCGGTAAATGTCTGAGGGGGTGGTCTTGCAAGCCTTGAGAGAGGTGATAAAGCTCCCCCTTCAAAGTTAAAGTATTTGCGAGTGGCCACGAATACTCCCTCTCCCTTGAGGGGAGAGGGTCGGGGGAGAGGGTGATGGTTTTATTAAGCACCGCGTTCACCCTCTCCCCAACCCCTCTCCCCTCAAGGGAGAGGGGCTTAACCAGGGCTTGTGTTGCTGTGTCTAACATCAAGCGCGGATAACGCCTACGTTAATCCGTTCCACCAAAAAGGAAGTTATGGAGTCGAGACGATTTCTTGCTTTCAGCCCGAGCGGCTTTCATCACGTCGCCTACACCCAGTGGGGTGATCCCGATAATCCAAGAGTCGTTTTTTGCGTCCACGGTTTAACGCGTAATGGCCGCGATTTCGATTTTCTCGCGGGTGCGCTTGAACGTGACTATCGCGTTATTTGTCCCGATGTGATTGGCCGCGGTAAAAGCGATTGGTTAACCAACAAGGCCGATTACGGGTATCCGCTTTATGTATCTCAAATGGCGGCGCTGATTGCTCACATCGGTGTTGAAGAGATTCATTGGGTTGGCACATCAATGGGCGGATTGATCGGTATGTTTCTGGCGGGTTTGCCCGGTACGCCTATTCGTCGCCTGGTGATGAATGACATAGGGCCTTTTCTGCCCAAAGCGTCCCTGGAAAGGTTGGCCCAGTACGTCGGTAAAGACCCGGCCTTCGACACCTTCGAGCAACTGGAGGCGCATGTTCGAATAATCTCTGCGCCATTCGGTCCTTTAACGGATGCGCAATGGCGACATCTCGCGACCCATTGTAGTTATGTAGACAGCGCCGGAAAGTATCGCTTTGCTTACGATCCCGCCATCGGTGAGCCGTTCAAGGCAGAGCAGCAGGACATCAATCTCGAACCCATGTGGAACGCTGTGCGATGCCCAGTGCTTGTTATTCGCGGCAAGGAATCCGATTTGCTGTTGCCGGAGACGTTGGAAAAAATGAAGAGCAGACCGAATACGGAGGCGGTGGAAATTGAGGGTACCGGTCATGCGCCGATGTTTATGAATAGCGATCAGATTGAGATCGTGCGGTCGTTCTTAAATCGCAATTGATTCACTTTTCATGACCCAGCCGAATCGGTACGACGCGCTGATCATCGGAGCCGGTCACAATGGACTCGTCTGCGCGTGCTATCTCGCCGCCGCCGGTTTCAAGGTCAAAGTGTTGGAGCGGCGTGGCGTCGTCGGCGGCGCTGCGGTGACGGAAGAGTTCCATCCCGGTTTTCGCAATTCAACCGCCAGCTATACCGTCAGCCTGCTGAACCCCAAGGTGATACGCGACCTGCGGCTCAAGGAGCATGGCCTGACGATAGTCGAGCGCTCCTACTCCAACTTTGTGCCGTTGTCCGATCGTGACTACATCAAGATCGGTGGCGGTTTGGAAGCGACGAAAGCCGAAGTCGCCCGTTTCTCGAAACGCGATGCGGAAGCATTGCCGCGCTACTACGAAATGTTGGATGGTGTTGCCGACGTATTGCGGGAACTGGTGCTTGAAGCGCCGCCCAATATTGGCGGCGGGTGGGCCGATTGGATTCGCGGAATCAAACTGGGCGGCAGGCTGAAGAAACTTTCGATGCCGCAACGGCGCGATTTGCTGGACCTGTTTTCGAAAAGCGCAGGCGACCTGCTCGACGCCTGGTTTGAATCCGATCCCATCAAGGCCGCCTTCGGCTTCGACTCCATCGTCGGTAACTTCGCGAGTCCCTATACGCCGGGCTCCGCCTACGTGTTGTTGCATCACGTTTTCGGCGAGGTCAATGGCAAGAAGGGAATTTGGGGACACGCCATCGGCGGCATGGGCGCCATCACGCAGGCGATGGCGAAAGAGGCAATCGCGCGCGGTGTGGAGATCAGTCTTGACGCTGCGGTCGCTCGCGTTAATGTGGCCAATGGCAAAGCGGTTGGCGTCACCCTCGACGACGGCGCCGAACTCACCGCGAAGTGCGTCATTTCAAATCTCAATCCGAAACTTTTGTATTTGCAACTGATGCAAGCGAGCGACCTCGACGCTGATTTCTTGCGTCGCATGCGGAGCTACAAGTGCGGCTCGGGAACTTTCCGCATGAACGTGGCCTTATCCGAGTTGCCGGATTTCAGTTGTCTACCCGGTCGAGAAATGCAGCCGCATCATCAGTCCGGCATCATCATGGCGCCGTCCATGGCGTATATGGAGCGCGCTTATGCGGATGCTCGTTCAGAGGGATGGTCCAAGCAACCCATCGTTGAGATTTTGATTCCGAGCACTGTTGATAACACGCTCGCTCCGCCTGGAATGCATGTGGCGAGTCTATTCTGTCAGCACTTTAATCCAGAGCTTCCAGGCGGCAAGAGTTGGGACGACGTGAAGGAGCAAGCAGCGGATCACATCATCGATACCGTTACTCAATTCGCGCCGAATTTTAAGAGTAGCGTGATTGGTCGAATGGCGCTTTCGCCTCTGGATTTGGAAAGAAAATTCGGGTTGATTGGCGGTGATATTTTTCACGGCGCATTGACGCTGGATCAGCTTTTCAGCGCCCGCCCCGTGCTTGGTCATGGCGATTATCGCGGACCAGTAAAGGGGCTTTACATGTGCGGGTCGGGGACGCATCCCGGAGGTGGTGTGACGGGCGCGCCGGGGCACAATGCTGCGAGAGAAATTTTGCGCGATCGAGGAAAACTTGGCGTCTGAACAAGTTTCGTAAGCCTAAAGTTCTGTTGTTGTCGGCCTTTACTTTCCAAAAATAATCGCTATAAACAAAGATAGGAGCCGTAAGTGTCACCGTAGGACTTACACAAAACCGCCCCAGCAGCGTTGCGCCTCCTTGTCGTACTACTTGTACTGTCTGCGTCGGCGCGCCTTGCTGAGACGATTTTGCGTAAGTCCTGTTTCCCTCTCTTTTAAACTTTTTGGAGCGGAAGAAAGTTACCGAGACATGAACAGCGACATCATTCTAGAGACGCAACTCCTCAAAAAGGAATTCAAGGGCTTCGTGGCAGTCAACGAAGTCAGCTTGAAAATCAAGCGTGGAACGATTCACGCGTTGATCGGCCCGAATGGCGCCGGAAAAACCACATTCTTCAATCTTCTCACCAAGTTTCTAAAGCCCACTGCAGGCAAGATTACTTTCAACGGCGTCGATATCACGGACGAGAAGCCGGCGCAGATAGCGCATCGCGGTGTCATTCGCTCGTTTCAGATATCAGCTGTATTTCCCCATCTCACTGTCCTCGAAAACGTTCGTGTTGCGTTACAGCGTAAAACGGGAACGTCGTTTCACTTTTGGAAATCGGAGAAGTCGCTTCTCTCGCTGAATGACCGCGCGATGGAGTTGCTGACGGCCGTCGATTTACAGCAGTTCGCTGATTCGGTGACGGTGGAGCTTCCTTACGGGCGCAAGCGGGCGCTTGAAATCGCCACGACCTTGGCTCTTGATCCGGAGTTGATGCTGCTGGATGAGCCCACGCAAGGCATGGGACACGAAGACGTTAGTCGGGTAACCGAGCTTATCCGGCGTGTCAGCGCAAACCGCACCATACTGATGGTGGAGCACAACTTGTCGGTGGTATCGACGTTGTGCCACGCCATCACCGTATTGCAGCGAGGGGCGGTGCTTGCGGAGGGGCCTTATGAGGAAGTGTCGAAGAATCCCCAGGTTTTGGAAGCTTATGTAGGATCGGCCGATGCCCATTAAACATTGTTTTACAA
>DATLHW010000406.1:0-29601 GCA_035539675.1 Burkholderiales bacterium
ATAGGCGCCGATCAAAATACGTCGCTTCACCTCGGCGCCGAAACCCTCGGCGCGGCTTTTCTCATACATATCGGTCAGGTCCGTATAGTCGGCCGCTCGATATCCATATCGCACGCCGTCAAAACGGGAAAGATTGCTGGATGCTTCAGCGGGAGCAATGACGTAATAAATGGGAATGCCCAGGCGAGTATTGGGCAGGGACACTTCCTTCACCTGCGCGCCCAGCCGGCGATATTCATCGACAGCCGACTCCACCAAGCGACGAACTTCCGGCGCCAAACCGTCCGCGAAGTATTCCTTTGGCAACCCGATTCTCAAACCGGAAAGCGGATTCTCTAGGTCTCGGGTGTAGTCTTCCACCGGACGATCGAGGCTGGTGGAATCACGTTCGTCAAACCCCGCCATCACATTCATCAACAATCCTAGATCTTCCGCGGTTCTCGCCATGGGACCCGCCTGATCGAGACTGGACGCGAAGGCGATCATCCCGTAACGGGAGACCACGCCATAGGTCGGCTTCAAGCCGCAAATCCCGGTGAACGCCGCCGGTTGACGAATGGAGCCTCCGGTATCGGTGCCGGTAGCCGCCGGCGCGATGCGCGCAGCGACAGCCGAGGCGGAACCACCTGAGCTGCCGCCGGGCACCGTATCGAGATCCCATGGGTTCTTCACTGGACCATACCAGGAGGTTTCATTGGATGAGCCCATGGCGAACTCGTCCATATTGGTCTTGCCGAGAGTCACGGCGCCGGCCCGGTTAAATCGCTCAATCACATATGCGTCATACGGCGAGACGAAGTTGGAGAGCATCTTCGAGCCGCAAGTCGTCAACCATCCATCGGCGCAAAAAATATCTTTCTGCGCGACTGGAATGCCGATAAGAGGCTCGCTCTCGCCGGCAGCGATTCGAGCATCAGCCGCGCGAGCTTGCGCCAGCGACATTTCTTCGTTGACCGTGATAAAAGCATTCAGACTCGGATTGAAGCGTTTGATGCGCTCCAAAAAATGCCCCGTTAACTCGACGCTGGAGATTTTCTTCGCAGCCAGTAAGCTGGAAAGTTCTTTAATGGTGCTGTTTAGCATGTTGAGATTGTGTCGGCGCGAGGCCGCATAAGGCGTGGAGTAAGGGACTCTCGAACAATAAATTGTCCATTCTGTCTGGCCGTGGCTGGCGCGCTGCTGCGTTGCCAATCGCTTGCAGTGAACGGCACCGCAGCGCGCTTGACTGGCGCCTCTTGTGCCCTTCGGGTATGCATCGCATCCAGCCACAACCGCCAAAATGGACAATTTATTATTCGAGAGCCCCTAAACCCCACAGGATTATTCGATGACTTTGGGGACCAGATAAAGCCCTACTTCCACTTGTGGCGCGACTGATTGAAACTTTTCGTGCAGATCAGACTCGGTAACCTTGTCGTCGCGCAACCGCTGCACCATGTCCATGGCGTGCGACATGGGCTCGACGCCCGTGGTGTCGACGGCCTGCATCTCTTCAATCAGTTTAAAAATTCCGGTTAGCTTGTCGCCGATTTCCGCCGTCTCTTGCTCGGTCACGGCGATGCGAGCTAAACGGGCGATGCGTTGGATGTCTTCGCTGGATAGCTTCATACGAATCTCTTTGTTCGTCCGAGGACGCTCTACATCATCAATAGACTTCTTTCGAAACCGTAGCGAGCGGCCCGATATCAAGCCGAGAAGCGCAGGCGTACGAATAGTACGTTGAGCATCGCAGGCTTGATATCGGGCTGCGCAGTAGGTTTCGAAAGAAGTCTAATACGCGAAGCATCATTGGTTCAATCTGAAGCTGCGCTGTAGATATTGTAGAAACGGCCTTCAATATTGAATTCTAAATACGGTATTATAAGTCATTTTAGGCATGCGCCTTCGATGCGTGCCGTTCACAGCGAGCCAATTCCCAATGTTTGGATTTCTACGCGGATACCTTTCGACTGACCTTGCCATTGACCTCGGAACAGCAAACACGCTGATTTATGTTCGCGGCAAAGGCATCGTCCTGGATGAGCCATCGGTCGTCGCCATTCGCCAAGAAGGCGGCCCCCACGCCAAGAAAACAATTCAAGCCGTCGGCCTCGCCGCCAAGCAAATGCTTGGTCGCACGCCGGGCAACATTACCGCCATCCGCCCGATGAAGGACGGCGTGATTGCCGACTTCACGGTCACCGAGCAGATGCTGAAGTTCTTCATCAAAAAAATTCACCCGGGCAGCATTTTTCAGCCTAGCCCTCGCATCATCATCTGCGTGCCTTACGGCTCAACGCAGGTGGAGCGGCGCGCGATTCGGGAATCCGCCGAAAGCGCTGGCGCCCGTCAGGTCTACTTAATCGAAGAACCGATGGCGGCGGCTATTGGCGCCGGTTTGCCGGTGGCCGAACCCACTGGCTCCATGGTGGTGGATATCGGCGGCGGCACCACCGAGGTGGGCGTCATTGCCTTGGGCGGCATCGTATACGCCTCCTCCGTAAGAGTCGGCGGCGACAAATTCGATGAAGCAATCGTCAATTACATCCGCCGCAATTACGGGATGTTGATTGGCGATTCGACCGCCGAGAACATCAAGAAGGAAATCGGCTCGGCCTTCCCCGGATCCGAAGTGAAAGAAATGGAAGTGAAAGGCCGCAACCTCGCGGAAGGCATTCCGCGCAGCTTCACCATTTCCTCCAACGAGATCCTGGAAGCGCTCACCGATCCGCTCAATAACATTGTCAGCGCAGTTAAATCGGCGCTGGAGCAAACGCCGCCTGAATTGGGCGCCGACATCGCCGAAAAAGGCATGGTATTGACGGGAGGCGGCGCGCTGCTTCGCGATCTCGACCGACTACTCATGGAGGAAACCGGACTTCCAGTCATCGTCGCCGACGATCCGTTGACCTGCGTCGTGCGCGGATCAGGCCGAGCATTAGAAGAGATGGACCGGCTTGGCACCGTCTTTACGAATGACTAGCGCCTCGTTCGGCAAATAAATTGCTCACACAGCCGATGGAGTTTTGCGTCGAGCCAGGAGCCAAGTGTCGCCATTGCTAAAACAATGGCGACAGCGCCGAATGGCGGAAACGCGATTTTATGTCCCGCAATTTACTAGGCTCCGCACTAGCCCTACTGATAGTCGGGTGATAGTTGAATGAATCGCGCCCATGTAAAGGTGAATGAACCACCCGTGTTTTTCAAGCGAGGGCCTTCAGCCGTCGCCAGACTGGTGTTTTTTTCCTTGCTGTCAATTACAACGATGGTAATCGACTATCGCCTCGATTACCTCGCTGGCGTTCGCCAAGCAGTTTCGACTGCGCTTTATCCGGTCGAACAAGCAATGGCGAGCCCCGTCAGAGCCTTTCAGTCGGTCGCGGATTACTTCAACGATCAAGATCAACTTCTGGCGGAAAACGCTGAACTAAAGCGACGGCTTGCTGAACAAGCGGCCGAAGCGCAACGCGCTCAGGCGATCGACGCCGAATATAGCCATTTACGTACGCTCGCCGCAGCGCCTAACCGTCTCAATACGACTGGCATCGTCGCCGAAGTGGTGCATATCGGACGCAACCCGTTCAGACGAAAAATTCTCATTAATCGGGGCTCGAACAACGATGTTCGGCCCGGCCTCCCGGTTATTGACGGCGCAGGCGTCGTGGGTCAAGTTACCGCGGTAACGCCGTTTTCCGCGGAAGTCACCCTACTTACCGACAAAGATCAGGCGATTCCTGTAATGGTCGTGCGCAACGGGTTACGCGCGGTCGCATTTGGCGCGGGTCAAGGCGGCGCATTGTCCATTCCCTTTTTGGCCACCAATGCTGAAATCCAGAAGGACGATCTGTTAGTGACATCCGGCATCGATGGCACTTATCCGCCAGGATTAACCGTGGCCACAGTGACGGAAGTGGATCATGGCGCGGCGCTGGCGTTTTCGCGCGTTGCGGCCACCCCCACCGCAGGAGTCGAAAACCACCGCTACCTCATGGTGCTCACGACTCCGCCGGGAGAAAATTATCCGAAAGCCCAAACGCTAGAAGAGCGCCTCAAAACCACCAAGGAAATAACGCCGGCGAAACGGGCGAAAAGCGGGGAGACACGGTGAACGCAAGAATGCCAACGCCCGAGGGCGTTATCCGCAATCAGGCGGCAACGCCATTGATCCTTGCAAGCTTGGCTGTGGCGCTTTGCCTCAATCTTCTTCCGTGGGAAGGCATGGGCTTACTGGTGCGCCCGGATTTTCTTCTTCTCGTGCTCATTTATTGGTGCATGGAGGAGCCGCGACGGGCCGGCGCCAGCACAGCGTTCTTCGCTGGCATTCTCATGGACATCGCGGAAGGCTCGCTTACCGGGCAAAATGCGCTGGTTTACTCGCTGTCGGCCTATTTGGCGCTCACTTTTCGTTTGCGCGTCCTCAGTTTCAATTGGGTGCTGCAGGCGCTGCACGTCTTCCCCATTCTATTTCTGGGGCAAGCGGTATTTGCTCTGCAACAATTGATTATCGACACGCCGTTCCCCGGCGCCGCCTATTTCTTTCGCAGCATTCTGGGCGCCATCATCTGGCCCATTATCTGCATGCTCCTTGAAATCCCGCGCCGCCGGTCGTTAAGGAACAAAATCGCGTGACTATGACGCTGCGAAATCAGGAACGAGAGCTTTACTCGTTCCGGCTGCGGCTCGCCATCGCCTTTGGGGTTATCTTGCTGGCCTGCGGTCTGCTAATCGCCCGTTTCGTCTATTTGCAAGTTGTTCAGTACGAGCACTACCACACGTTGGCGGAAGCAAACCGAATTTCCATTCTCCCGGTCGTGCCAAATCGGGGGTTGATCGTCGACCGCAACGGATCCCTGCTCGCCCACAATTACTCTGCTTACACTTTGGAGATCACCCCGAGCAAAGTAGGAAAATTGGACGAGACCATGGATCTGCTCTCGACCGTGGTCGAAATAACACCCAAGGACAGGCGTCGTTTTAAAAAGCTTCTGGAAGAATCGCGTAACTTTGAAAGTCTTCCGATCCGCACTCGGTTGAGCGAGGAAGAGGTGGCCAGATTCGCCGTCAATCGCTATCGCTTTCCAGGCGTGGACATCAAGGCGCGGTTATTCCGCGAGTACCCGTTTGGCACGACGGCGTCTCACGCCCTGGGCTATATCGGTCGTATTAACGCCGCCGACGTAGAACGCCTGGACGGGGAAGAAAAAACCGCAAACTATCGCGGCTCCGACCACATCGGCAAGATTGGGCTTGAGCAAAGCTACGAAGACGAATTGCATGGGATCACGGGTTTTGAGCGAGTAGAAACCGATGCGGGTGGTCGCGCGGTTCGCTCTTTGTCACGCATTGAGCCCATTTCCGGCAACAACCTTATTCTCACCCTGGATATCCGTTTGCAGGAAGTGGCCGAACACGCTTTCGGCCAGCGTCGGGGAGCATTAGTGGCGATCGAACCGCAAACGGGTGAAATTCTTGCGTTCGTAAGCCAACCAGGCTTTGATCCGAATCTCTTCATTGACGGCATAGATCAGACAAACTGGGATCTGCTGAATACCTCCCTGGATAAACCGCTGAACAATCGGGCGCTACGCGGTCAATATCCGCCGGGGTCCACCATTAAGCCATTCATGGCGCTGGCTGGATTGGCGTCCGGCAAACGCAACGCCAGCTACGCCATCAGCGATCCCGGCTTCTTCTCGCTACCGGGCATTTCCCATCGTTATCGCGACTGGAAACCGGGTGGTCATGGCATCGTGGACCTGCACAAGTCCATCGTCGTGTCCTGCGACACCTACTATTACAGCCTCGCAACCGATATGGGCGTCGATCTGATTTACAAGTTTCTCAATCCCTTCGGCTTTGGAAAAAAAACCGGTATCGATATCGACGGCGAGCTGCCCGGCATCCTGCCTTCCCAGGAATGGAAGCAAAAGCGCTTCAAACAACGGTGGTACCAGGGCGATACCGTCAGCGTCGGCATTGGTCAAGGTTACAACCTCGCCACGCCGCTCCAACTTGCTTACGCCACCGCCACGCTGGCGAACAATGGCGTCGCGATGAGGCCTCGGTTGGTGAAAGCCATCAAGAATAGTCAGACCGGCGACGCACGCGAATTAACGCCGGAGCCGCTACATGAAGTCGATTTCAGGCCGGAGCATTTGGAACTAGTTAAGGCTGCGATGGTCGATGTGTTGCGTCCGGGCGGCACGGCAGCCCTGGCGGCAAAGGGAGCCGGGTATGTCATCGCGGGAAAGACCGGCACTGCTCAGGTTATCGGCATGAAACAAGGTGAAAAATATGTGGAGAGCCGAATCGCCGAACGTTTTCGCGACCATGCGCTGTTCGTCGCTTTCGCGCCGGCCGAATCGCCAAAGCTAGCGCTGGCGGTGTTGGTGGAAAACGGCGGTCACGGAGGCTCTGCCGCCGCGCCAATCGCCCGACAAGTATTCGACTACTACCTGCTTGGCAAAAAACCCTCGAAACCGGCCGAAGAGGCGCCGGAGGAGAGCGAGAGTGATTAGACGGCTTCGCAAGATTCTCATTGACCACATTGATGGCCCCTTGCTTACAGGCCTTCTTATATTGTCGGCGATGGGACTCATTGTGCTTTTCTCGGCTGCTGGAGGAAACGGCTACGATAAAGTGTATGCCCAATTACGCAATTTGGGGCTTGCGCTGCTAGCACTATGGGTTGTCTCGAACGTGCCGCCACAACATTTGATGCGCCTCGCCGTACCCATGTACGCCACCGGCCTAATTCTGTTGATCGGCGTTGAGTTATTTGGCGATCTTCGTCTGGGCGCGCGGCGTTGGCTAAACCTCGGCATCATCAGCATTCAGCCGTCGGAACTGATGAAAATAGCGATTCCCTTAACGCTGGCTTGGTATTTCCATCGTCACGAGGCAAGTCTAGGCATCAAAGATTTCGCTGTCGCGGCGGGATTGCTTGCAATGCCCGTCGGGCTGATCGTACATCAGCCTGATCTTGGTACAGCAATACTCGTGCTGGCGTCAGGACTTTTCGTCATATTTCTAGCGGGGCTGTCATGGCGATTAATACTCCCCTGCTTTCTCGCGGGCCTAATTGGAATAACGGCGCTTATCGCCCTGGAAGATCAAATTTGCCAACCCGATGTGAAATGGGTCGGATTGAAGGACTATCAAAAGCACCGGGTGTGTACGCTGCTTGATCCGACCACCGACCCCTTGGGCAAAGGATTTCATACGATTCAATCCACGATCGCGATTGGCTCTGGCGGCGTGGTGGGGAAAGGCTGGTTGAAAGGCACGCAAGGTCACCTCGACTTTCTTCCCGAACACACGACGGATTTCATTTTTGCGGTCGTCAGCGAAGAATTCGGGTTGGTAGGAAACCTGGTGCTGCTGGTGCTTTATCTGGTCATCATTGCTCGTGGTTTGATCATCGCGGCGAACGCCAGCAGTCTATTTGGAAGGCTCACTGCGGGGGCAGTCACGTTTACGTTCTTCACTTACGCTTTCGTCAACATCGGCATGGTAAGCGGGATTCTTCCCGTGGTTGGGGTCCCTTTACCGCTTGTCAGTTATGGCGGCACTGCGCTGGTTACGATGATGATCGGATTTGGCATATTGATGAGCGTCGCCACCCATCGGAAATTGATAACGACATGACCAGACTTCTTTCGGAACCTACTGGGCGGGGTGGGGTCGAGGCTCCGGCGCCAAACGCACCCACTTGTACGCTTTCGATTCAGGCGATTCTGCTCGCCGCAATGATCGCCACGGGTTGCGCCACTGTCCCCACATCCGCCCCCGAATCTTCCAAACCAACTTTCGGCAAGGGGGGCTATTATCAGGACGACGGTCCCGACGAAAATCCCCCGCCCAACTTAGAGGCGATCCCCGACGCGATTCCGAAAACAGAACCGCCCCATCGCTTCGCCAACCGGCCTTACGAAGTATTTGGCGCCCCGTACACGCCTGATACCAGCGACAAACCATTCAAGCAACAAGGACTCGCTTCATGGTATGGCCGCAAGTTTCATGGCAAGAAAACGGCAAGCGGAGAACGTTACAACATGTATGGAATGACCGCAGCGCATCGCACCCTTCCCATACCCAGCTATGTCCGCGTCACCAATCCCAAAAATGGGCGGTCGGTGATCGTACGCATTAATGACCGGGGGCCTTTTCACCCGAACCGCATTATCGATCTCTCCTATACCGCCGCCTCGAAACTTGGATTTATCAAAGCCGGCAGCAGCATGGTGCGGGTGGAGCGTGTATTCGCCGATGATTTACCGTCGAACAACTTGGCGCAGTCGAGTCCTTCCGAAACCATTGGAAAAACCGAAGAGCCGACGGAACCGACGCCAGCGAAAGCCAGCGGACTCTTTGTCCAACTCGGCGCATTCGGTACACTTACAACAGCGGAAAATTTTCGCGACAAGGTTCGTCAGGAACTTAATTGGTTGTCGGAAACGATTCAAATTCTCGCTCGCGATGGCTTGTACCGCGTTCGCCTCGGGCCGTACCCCACTCGAACCGAAGCTTCCGCGATAGCCTCAAAGGTTCAGGAAACTTTAAATTTCATACCCCAAATCGCATCACAGTGAACTTCGCTTTTTAAACTTTTCGAAAAGTCCCATGAAATCTCTAGTCTCTTTGTTTGCCGTTATTCTTGCGGCGTTTGTGTCTTTTTCCGCCGCCGCTCAGAACAGCGGCGTTCCTGTACCCAACGTAGCGGCGCGATCCTTCGCCTTGCTCGATTATCAAAGCAACCAGTTCCTGGTGTCCGTGAAACCGGACGAGCGGACCGACCCTGCCTCGCTCACCAAGCTGATGACAGCTTACGTCGCCTTCGCTGCGGTTAAACAGAAGCGGATTTCCCTGACACAAGCCGTGCCCGTTTCTACCCAGGCGTGGAAATCCGAGGGATCTCGTATGTTCATCGACCCGACGAAGTCGGTGACTGTCGATGAACTGCTACATGGCATGATCATTCAGTCTGGAAACGATGCCTCGATCGCTCTCGCGGAAGCAATCGCAGGCTCGGAAGAGCTGTTTGCGCAGCTCATGAATAAGGAAGCCAAGCGACTTGGGCTTACCGGCACCAACTTCGTCAACGCGACAGGCCTTCCCAATAAAGAGCATTATTCGACCGCTCGCGACATGGCCATACTGGCATCCGCCGTGGTGCACGACTTCCCGGAATTTTTCCCGTTGTACTCGCAAAAGGACTACACGTACAACAACATTACCCAGCCCAACCGCAATCGGTTGCTATGGATCGACAAGTTCGTCGATGGGATGAAAACCGGCCATACGGAAGCCGCAGGATACTGTCTGGTGTCCACGGCGAAACGCGGCGAGCGGCGGTTAATTTCCGTCGTGCTCGGAACAGCCTCCGATAGCGCGCGCACAATCGAAAGCCAAAAGCTCCTGAACTACGGCTTTCAGTTCTTCGATACGCAACGGCTGTACGCCAAGGACCAATCCATAACAACGCTGGATCTCTTTAAAGGTGAAAAAGACAAGCTCTCCGCAGGCTTCCAGCAAGACCTCTACATCACCTTGCCGCGGGAACAACTGGCGAAATTGAAAGCGACTTTATCAACGACGCAGCCGCTTTTGGCGCCGCTTAGCCTGGGTCAAAAGGTAGGCAGCGTGAAGCTCACGGTGGACAATACGACCGTTGGGGAGTATCCAATCGTCGCCCTGGAAAACGTTCCGCTGGCTGGCTTCTTTGGGCGTAGTTGGGATAGCATCAAATTGCTTTGGAACAAGTAGGAAATCTTGTGAGCATCGTCTATCTGAATGGCGCATTTCTTCCCGCTGAGGAAGCGAAGGTCTCGGTTCTGGACCGCGGCTTCATTTTTGGCGATGGCGTTTATGAAGTGGTCCCTTGCTATCAGGGCAAGCCTTTGCGTTTGAAAGAGCATCTTGTCAGGCTCCAGCGGAGTTGCGACGCGATTCAACTAACCAATCCGTATGACGCCGAAAAATGGACGGGGCTGGTAGAAGAAATCATCGCCAATAATGGCGGCGGCAATCTCGCTATCTACTTTCAAATCACGCGTGGCGTCGCCAAACGCGATCACGCTTTTCCGCAGGACACCACGCCAACCGTCTTCATGATGGCAAATCCGTTACCGCCGCCATCGCAGACACAAATAGACGACGGCGTCGCTTGCATATCAATGACCGATAACCGATGGCTTCGGTGCGACATCAAGTCGATTTCCCTGCTGGGCAATGTTCTCTTGCGCCAAGCCGCCATGAACGCGGGCGGCTTAGAGGTCGCGCTTTTCCGCGACGGCTTCCTCACGGAAGGGTCGGCGAGTAATATTCTAGTAGTCATTAACGGAAAACTGCTGGCCCCTCCCAAGGACAATCTCATGCTGCACGGCATCACGATGGAATTGGTTCTGGAGTTGGCCGCTAAGCAGGGGTTGCCGGTGGAAGTGCGCAAAATTTCGGAGGCGGAAGTCAAAAGCGCCGAAGAACTGATGCTCACCTCGTCGGGCAAAGAACTCGTAGCCATCACGCAACTGGATGGTAAAGCCATCGGCGCCGGCAAGCCCGGGCCGGTATTTCGTACGTTGTACAAGCTCTATCAGGATTACAAAACAAGGTGAGTTCAAACATCAGTAAATCCGGCGACGGAACCCCGGATCAGCCAGAACAGGAAACGCTGCTTCAGTTTCCTACCGATTTCCCGCTCAAGATCATCGGCAAGCGCGACGACGACTTCGCTCAAATTATGTTGGACATCGTATTACGTCACGCGCCCGATTTCGACGGCTCCACCATGGAGATGCGGGCGAGCACAAAAGGCAATTATCTAAGCCTTACATGCACCATTCGCGCCACATCGAAACAGCAATTGGACGATCTCTATCGAGAGCTGTCCGCGCATCCGATGGTCTCGGTGGTGCTTTAAGCGTGAACGCTGTTGATGAGAGCGCGGATCTCCTACGCCCGAAGGTAAAAAATCTTGGATGCGTCGACTATGAAGTCACTTGGCGCGCCATGCAGGATTTCAACCAGACCAGAGATGAATCGACACCGGATGAAATCTGGTTGCTGGAGCATCCTCCCGTATTTACGCTAGGACTCGCCGGGAAACCGGAGCATGTGCTCAATCCAGGCGATATTCCCGTAGTTCAGATCGATCGCGGCGGACAAGTCACCTATCATGGACCGGGACAAATCGTCGCTTATCTCTTGTTGGATCTGCGTAGACGAGGTTATGGCGTCCGCGAACTCGTCCATCGCATGGAGGAGGCCGTCATTGGGCTATTGTCCAGCTACGATGTAACGGCGGAACGAAAAGCAGGCGCGCCTGGCGTTTACGTCAACGAAGCCAAGATCGCGGCATTGGGCCTGCGTGTAAAACGTGGATGTTGTTATCACGGTCTTGCGCTGAACGTGGACATGAATCTCGAACCGTTCTCCCGCATCAATCCCTGCGGTTATCCCGGCCTTGTCGTGACACAAGCCAAAGAACTCGGAATTCGTGATAACATTCAGCTAGTTACAGACCGATTATTGAAACAGTTGTTTGAAGCGATCGCTTGCTAAGGGACGGGAGCCCGCATCCCGCTCCTAAAAACCTGTTTACGATCTGTAGCGAGCGGAGCCTCAATATCGCCCTGCGCAGTAAGATCGTAAACAGGTTCTAAGACTTTAAAGGATTTCCTATGGCCGACATTGGCGAAAAACTCCGCCGCGAGCAGAAAACCGCGCGCATCCCTATTAAGATCGTTCCCGCCCCTGTCGCCCGGAAGCCTGATTGGATCCGAGTCAAACTAGGTTCCGATACTTCTCGATTCAACGAAATCAAACAAATCCTGCGCGAAGCAAACTTGCATACGGTATGTGAGGAGGCCTCCTGCCCCAACATTGGCGAATGCTTTGGAAAAGGCACCGCCACATTCATGATCATGGGCGACATCTGCACACGACGTTGCCCCTTCTGCGACGTCGGCCATGGACGACCGCTGCCGCTCGACCCGGACGAACCGCTGCATCTCGCCCAAACAATCGCCAAGCTGAAACTTCGCTACGTGGTCATCACCAGCGTGGACCGGGATGACTTGCGCGATGGCGGCGCTCAGCACTTCGTCGACTGCATCAATAAAGTCCGTGAATTATCGCCGACAACCACCATTGAGATTCTGACGCCTGATTTCCGGGGGCGTCTCGACCGGGCGCTTGGCATCCTTCTCGCCAGCCCCCCTGATGTAATGAACCACAATATGGAAACCGTGCCCCGCCTTTATAAGCAGGCTCGCCCCGGCTCCGACTATCACCACTCGCTAAAGCTGTTAAAGGATTTCAAAGCGGAGCACCCTAATACTCCGACCAAGTCCGGCCTCATGCTCGGTTTAGGCGAGACCGACGAGGAAATCATTGAGGTGATGCGCGATATGCGCGCCCATAACGTGGACATGCTGACGTTGGGCCAGTATTTGCAGCCCAGCGAGCACCACTTGCCGGTCTTACGCTTTGTCCATCCGGATCGCTTTAAGTGGTTCGAGGAGGAAGCAATGAAGATGGGCTTTGTGCATGCCGCATGCGGACCGATGGTGCGCTCCAGTTATCATGCGGACCAGCAAGCGCATGAAGCCGGGTACGCCTAAAGCTTATTGCGCATTTGGTAAGAAACCGTCTGAAAAGATACTGTGAGCGCCATTTCCGGCGCTCACACCTTTCCGCTCGGCACGACATTAATCGAGGAATGATTTTTGATTCAGTAGTACGCAGGCGCCGTATCACAACGTTCATTACGAGCCTCCATCCATGCCCTCCAATCCGTATTCCGCGCCAACAGCAACCGTCGCCGATGTCCAGATAACGGGGCAACAAAATTTTGGTTATGCGGGATTCTGGCGTCGGTTCCTCGCCGTTTTGCTGGATTCACTTATTCTCGCGATTCCCTTCCGGATTTTTATCGCTGGTATGGAATCTTGGCATGGCTCGGCTGAACGCCTAAATCCATTGGAAAATGCATCCGACGCAACTGATATCGCCATCAATGTTGTCGTTATCGCCGTCAGCTGGCTGTATTTCGCGTTGATGGAAAGCTCCAAACAAGGTGCGACTCTCGGCAAATGGATTCTTGGGATGAGGGTAACCGATGAAGCAGGCAACCAAATTTCCTTTGGAAGAGCCACCGGCCGCTACTTCGGCAAGATGATATCAAGCCTTATTTTAGGCATTGGTTACCTGATGCAACCCTTCACCAAAAGAAAGCAAACTTTGCATGACCTGATGGCGGGTTGCGTTGTCATCAGGACGAGGGCATAAGCGCGCTTTTCAGAGAGATTTAACTCGACGACTTTAGTTCCTTCTCCAACAAGGCGTGCAACTCGGGGAAATTCAACACGCCCACCGTACGCAACAGAATTCGCCCGCGCTTGTCTATTACAAAAGTGGTAGGCGTTAGTTGCACGCCGTCGAAGGCCTTCGAGAGCGCTCCGGTCGGATCAAGAGACACAATAAAAGGCAGGGAGTTTTTCTGGGTATAGGTCAGCACATAATTGGGCGGATCGTAGCTCATCGCTACCGCAATGGTTTCCAGCCCTTGCTTGTTGTACTTATGATGTGTCTGAATAAGCTCTGGCATTTCTGCAATACAACCGGGACAGTCGGTCGCCCAGAAATTCACCAGCACAACTTTACCCCGCAAACTCTCCATGGTGATTTTCTCGCCTTTAAGAGAGGTAAACTCAACGGATGGCGCGCTCGGTTTAGCTGACAAAGCAGCCACAAAGCCGCCTGCCAAGGCTAAGATGACGACGACTAGCAATACAGACTTGATTGGCAATTTCATTCGGTTAAACCTTAAGGGGAATGGGTAATGAATTACATGGCCGCTATTATCGGACTTTTCACCCTGTTCGCGACAGCCAGCGCTTCGACCGCTGCCGACCTCTCGGGGTTCACCAATCAGCAAAGCCTTATCGGTCTCAAGGATGCGCTTCAACAAGGCGCCGCGAATGCAGTGGCTATTCTGGGTCGAGAAGATGGCTTTCTTGGCAATCCCAAGGTAAAAATCCCATTGCCCAAAACGCTCGCTAAAGGCGAAAAATTGCTGCGAACATTTGGCATGGGGGAACAAGCCGACGAACTTATCACAGCCATGAACCGCGCGGCCGAACAGGCGGTTCCAGAAGCGAAAACGTTACTGGTTAGCGCGGTGAAGCAAATGAGCGTGCAGGATGTAAAAGGCGTTTTGACAGGGGGAGAAGATGCAGCAACTCAATATTTTCGCTCAAAGACAGAGTCCGCACTACGCACCAAGTTCCTCCCTATCGTGACCTCCACGGTAGAGAAGGTTGGATTGGCCAAACAATATAACGAGATGGCAGGAAAAGCGGCGGCTCTGGGTTTGATGAAAAACGACGATACTAAAATAGAGAATTATGTGTCCCAAAAAGCGCTCGATGGCCTTTATTTGATGATGGCGGAAGAGGAAAAAGCATTGCGCGAAAATCCAGTTAAAGCAGGGACAACATTAGCGAGAAAGATCTTTGATACGCTTCGGCAGTAGGCGTCACCATTTAGAACTCTTTCACGATATGCGTTTGACGACGAGACACCGGCAATTTCTCGGGCAATCCCTTCAACAACACGACCCAGTGAGACTCGCTTCCCTCGGGTGTGACTTTTTCAAAGCCGATAATATTCTTACGCGCCACTAGGCAATTCCGGTGAATGCGCACGAATCGATCGCCGAATTCCTTTTCCAGATTCACCAAGGATTCTTCCAGCAAAAACTCGCGTTCCAACGTCTTTAGCGTCACGTACTTAAGTTCGGCGCGCATGTAGCAAATGTCTGCGACCGGCACCAGCATGACCCGATCTCGCTCAGTCACGGAAAGATGCGTACGAGCGCGGCTGGTAATAACGCCAAGCGCTCCAGGCGATAGCGATCGATTGGTAAGCGCCTTCTTCAGCGCCGTCAACAAACGCTCCAACCGGATGGGCTTCAACAGATAATCGACGGCATTCAACTCAAACGCATCCAACGCATGACCATCCAACGCGGTCGTGAAAACAATGGCGGGAGGATTTTGCAATTTTTGCAAGTGCCGCGCCGCTTCAATGCCGTCCATTACCGGCATTCGGATATCCAGCAGCACAATATCGATATGCGTTTGGTTGATGATCTCCACCGCCTCACGGCCGTTCACCGCTTCGCCAACCAATTCGAATGGAAAATTTGGCCGGCAATCGTCCAGCAAGTCTTTGAGCCGGTTGCGAGCCGGCGCTTCGTCATCGACAACCAAAACGCGCGGTACTTGAATGGTCATTAACAAATCCCGTCAGCGGTTTTGAAGAAAGTACCTACGGTGATAATTTTTCTCGCTGCGACTTTTCCGAGACATAAGGAATCGTCATCGTAACCTGATACACCTCCCCCATGCTCGTGGCCTTGAAGCTCGCCTCCGCGTCAAAATGCAACGCCAGTCGCTCTCGAATATTATTCAACGCCATTTTATTGCCGCTGTGATGATTGTTCTGCGGAAAGTACGGATTGCGCAAGACAATCACCACTTGATCACGATTTCGGTAAATATTAATTAGAATCTCGCCCGATGAAGTCGATGGCTCGACGCCATGATAAACGGCGTTTTCCAGCAATGGCTGCAGAACCAGCGGCGGAATCAAGGCATCGGCAGGCATCTTATCAACGTGCCAAATAATTTTTAACCGCTCGCCTAGCCGCAATTCTTCGATTTCAAGATAGTGTCGGCAAAGCTCGACTTCCCTATCCAACGTGGTCAAGCGACGGTTATCCGCCATCAACACGCGGAAAAGTTCGGCCATATTTTCCAAAGCCCGCTCCGCCCGCTTGGGTTCGCTTCGAATCAGGGAAAGTACGGCATTGAGGCTATTAAAAAGAAAGTGGGGCCTTATCCGCGCTTGAAGCGCCTGTAACCGAGCCTCGGTCAACGCCGGCGAAAGCGCTCGCGTACGGAGATCAAAGTACAGGAGCAACACGCCAGCGGCGAACAGGGAAAGAATCCATACATGAACGAGGCCATAAGTCATCTCCCCTGGCAATATACTTTGGCCGAGCTGATGAATCACTGTAGAGATGAGTAATACGGTAAGCACAACAAACACGAGACCGAGGCGGTAATTCATCCGGTCGATGAATTGCCGTACGCCGCATAGGGTAACCATGCTTGCCAGAAGCGCCGGTTCAAGAAACGTTGCGACGTACAGAAATTCCTGCCACAACAGGGAGAGCTGGTCAGCTCTCGCGAGCGCAAACACGAGACCGATGCTGTTTACGATCAAAAGCGATCTGAGGATTGAGCCCAGATTACAAAAATTCGGCAGCGAAATCGTGACGCCGTTTTGATTTATACTCGCCATCGGATTGTGGTTTTAGGATCGTGTACGAAATAATTTTCCGTTTTGGACAAGTCTGGCGGGATGCGATGCGAGACGTCCCGACGCGCGGTTTGACTATTCCAAATAAGCGAGGGGCAACGAAGCAGCGCGCCCGCCAGACGCCGTACAAAACGGAAAATTATTTCGTACACGATCCTGAGCCCCCTCACTATCGCCGATTTCGCGGCGCAACAAATAAATTGCCCTAACTATGTCTGAAAAAGAAACCTCTGCTGGAGCATCAACCTGGTCCGGCTTGTTCTCCGAACCCGTTGCCGAACTGGTCAAACGTTACACTGCATCCGTCGAGTTCGACAAGCGCTTGGCCCTCTTCGATATCCAAGGCTCCCTCGCTCACGCGCGGATGTTGGCGGCGTGCGCGATCATTGCGCCTACCGACCTCGCTGACATTGAACGAGGAATGGCGCAGATTGAAGCCGAGATCCGGGAGGGAAAATTCGAGTGGTCGATTGACCTCGAGGACGTGCATTTCAATATCGAAAAGCGACTAACCGCCTTGGTTGGCGATGCAGGAAAACGCTTGCATACGGCGCGCTCCCGCAACGATCAGGTGGCGACGGATATTCGACTTTACCTTCGCCATGCCATCGATACGTTAATCCATCTCATCGGTGACCTGCAAACTGCAATCCTCGATTTAGCCGAAGTCCACACCGAAACGGTAATGCCAGGTTTCACGCATTTACAAGTCGCCCAGCCGGTATCCTTTAGCCATCACCTAATGGCTTATTTTGAGATGCTGAAGCGCGATGTCGAGCGCCTATCGGATTGCCGCAAGCGCGTAAACCGCCTGCCTTTAGGCGCCGCGGCGCTTGCCGGCACAAGTTACCCTATCGACCGAGCCAAGGTCGCTCTCGAACTGGGCTTCGATGGCGTCTGTGAGAACTCTTTGGACGCAGTGTCCGACAGGGATTTCGCCATTGAGTTTACGGCCGCCGGCGCGCTCATCATGACGCATCTTTCACGCTTTTCGGAAGAACTCATTCTGTGGATGAGCCCCCGTTTCGGTTTTATTCGCCTCGCGGACCGTTTTTGCACAGGCTCCTCGATCATGCCGCAGAAAAAGAATCCGGACGTACCGGAGTTGGTTCGCGGCAAAACCGGCCGAGTGAATGGACATCTGGTAAGTTTGCTTACGCTGATGAAAGGCCAACCCTTGGCCTACAACAAAGATAACCAAGAGGACAAGGAGCCGCTTTTCGACACCGTCGACACGCTAACCGCCACCATCGCGATTTACGCTGACATGCTAAGAGGCCTTACCGTTAATAAGGAGCGGATGCGCGAGGCAGCCATGGAAGGTTTCGCCACGGCGACCGACTTAGCCGATTACCTCGTCAAGAAGGGACTACCTTTCAGGGATGCGCATGAAGTGGTGGCCCAGGCAGTCCGCTTTGCAGCGACGCAGGGTTGCGACCTCTCAGCATTATCGCTGGATGACCTCAAAGGGTTTTCCCAACTCGTGGAAAAAGACGTGTTCACGGTGCTGACGTTGGAGGGATCGCTCAAAAGCCGCAATCATATCGGCGGGACGGCGCCGAAGGCCGTACGGGAAGCTATAACCCGCGGAAGAAGTCACTTACAAAATCGACGCTAAGAGGGCGCCCACGCGAGCAGACTCTACATTGAAAATAGCCCTGAAATCTTTAGAGCACGTCTTAACCAGGTTGCTCTGAGGATTTCGGGCTATGCTCTCGGCAAATTCGCCGGGTTTCCGGCCCACCGAGACGATCCCCCATCAGCCCGCAACGAAAAACCCGCTGACTTTCTCGTTGCAGATAGGCGCAAGAATGGCAAACACCAAAAGTCCGTCCGCCGTTGTCGAGTTGCAGCATAAAAAGCGTTTCGCGTAGTGCCGATACCCCATTTCGAATACGATTCGCACTGATTTCCCGAGTGGCGTCTTGCCACTGACCGCCGACTTGCACTTCGGCGAGCAACTGTTCTCCTAAGGAACTTAAGCGCAAACGAACTACTCGGCGATCCACTTCGTCTTCGTAACGCTCGATTAATCCGCGACGATCGAGAAGCATTAAACTTTGGGATACGGTACCTTTGGTGAGATGCAGGAACTCGGCCAGCGCCTGCGGCGTATTGCTATAACGGTTTGCCCTATGCAAATAAACCAACGCCTGGAGGTGAACCACTTGCAAACCATGTTCCGCGCCAATCCTGCGCAACTCGGCGCGCATCAGATTCCCCAGTCGCTCGACCAGGTCCAGTAGCACGAAAGGGCTCTTATCCACGTTTTCGGCTTATTTGTATTGGGTCGATACCATTTGATCTAATGTCTGTATTTGAAAATATTGGTGTCGGTTCGATACCTTAGCACCATTTATGGTTTCAGGGCGGCTTTTCTTCACCCGGAAATCACGATTCGCTCGCCCGATTGTTGCGACGCACACTCCGAAAGAACATCAAATAACTCGCGCCCATCACGAGAGCCAAGCCAGCACCCATCTCTATATGCAAAGTGGAAACCACCCGATCGCGCCGCCACCCAGATCTCTCGATTTGGCGTTTGTCGGTTCACGATAATCTTAGTGTCATTGGCAAATGTGATTTCCAGGACGCCTCCATTCAGTTCGAAATCGACATCGGCATTAGCTGCCTCAATCGACCGCTCGACACCAAGGAGAATTTGATCAACTTGCGCGTTGAATTCCGTTTCCGTCATAGCTTTGTCCAGTGCTACCATTCAGTCTCAGCAGATCGTATTGAGGATACTATGCGACCATTCGGCTGGCTAGCGTTAACTTTGTATCTAGCCATTACATCTTGTGGATTTAAGGGGCCGCTAACGCTCCCCGAAAACACGACGCCAACGCAAACCAACAAGAAGCTCTAACCCAAATGAAAACTCGCCTTTCGCGACAAACCACATTTCACCTCTGAATTTTTTTGCGGCGTTTCTATAACACCATACCGACCGACACCCGATACTGACAAATGCGCGCTCGAGGAATTTCGACATGCAATCTCAGTAGACGCGCCGCTGCATAAAGTCACCGCACATATCGGATGGGATACTTAACCCCCCCATACAGGAGCGATCGCCCCATCAAGCAACACGGGAAAGCACGCAACGAGAACGGCTAAACGAACCGACGTCGAAGCTCTCCATCCAAACACAAATCAAGCGCTGAGCGCATTGCGACAGCCCTCCCTTACTTTACGAACCAGCAAAGGTAATGGCGGGATGCTAAGAAGCGTCAATACAAATTCAATCGCAAAAATAAACGATCGAATCGACGAAGCCTTAAAGCTCCTTCATAAAGGTATCGACTCGACACAATAAGACGCGCATTACAGCAAAATCATCACGGCAAAACTATTGAATTCTCTTCTCGCTTTGTTTCTTTGCATCTAGAATCCTTTCACCAAGTCGTATTTTGCTCATAAGCAACTGTATTAGATGAGCTAACTGAGACCCGAAACAGATAGCTAAAACGCTGTGAGAACAGCTCTCAGTTCAAATGAAAAACACGCGCTTGGGAGTGCATCTTCAGGATGTGCGAAGAATAAAAAGGACACTACATACAATCATTGCGAAAGGAGTTAATCATGCCAGTAGCCAAAAAAGCGACGGCCAAGAAAGCCGTCAAGAAACCTGCGGCCAAGAAAAAACCAGTCGTAAAAAAAGCAGCCGCTAAGAAACCAGCGGCCAAGAAGGCAGTCGCAAAAAAACCAGTAGCAAAGAAAGCGGTCAAGAAAGCCGTCAAAAAACCTGCCGCCAAGAAAACGGCAGCTAAAAAGACAGCAGCGAAAAAACCCGCTGCTAAGAAGGTAGCGAAAAAAGCTGCGGTAAAGAAAACCGCAGCCAAAAAGTCGGCGGCTAAAAAGCCGGCGGCTAAAAAACCAGCGGCCAAAAAAAAAGTAGCCGCTAAGAAACCTGCCCCCAAAAAAGCAGCCCCAAAAAAGGCTGCGCCAAGAAAGGCTGCACCAAAAAAACCAGCAGCAAAACCGGCAGCCTCCACGGCCCCGGCTTCCGCCCCGCTGATTACGCCAATCATGGGCTCTGCGATGAAGATGTAACCATCGTCATCAGCCGGCGCGGTTCCGGTCATCAAGATAGGAACAGCGCCGGCGTTATTCTTTCTCCTCTGCAAATAATTCCATTTCCAAATCAAACGTGAACGCGGCGGCGCGTGCGCAGTCAGCACAAGTAGCGCGCCAAGCCCCGCACAACAAAGCGTACGTTTGATTTAGAAATGGAATAACTCCCCAATTACTCCATATCACATCCGCCCCCTCCGCATGATCACGGATTTCACCTAGCCCGCAACTCAATGTCGCGAAGCGGAAACACTTCCAGCTACAAAAGAAATAACGTCGCCAAACCAAGCAAAAGAAAAAATCCCATGCTATCCGTCGCGAAAGTTAGCACCACGCTGGAGCCTAGCGCGGGATCACGGCCAAACTTATGCATTGTTAGTGGAACCAAAATACCAACCATGGCGCCCACTAAAAGATTGAGCACAATGGCGCCCATAACGACCGCCCCCAAGGCCAAGCTATTTACATTGCCCGCATCGCGATACCAGAAAGCAACAACCAGCCCAAGAACGGCGCCCCAAACAGCGCCATTCAAAGCGGCAACCCCTAACTCTTTCAAAATTAGCGAACGTGCGTTAGCCGACTGAATTTGTCCCAACGCCATTCCCCGAACAATTAATGTCAGCGTCTGGTTCCCGGAATTACCTCCAATACCGGCGACAATAGCCTGCAACGTCGCAAGCACTACCAGCGCCTGGATCGACCCCTGAAATACGTCTATTACCCGAGAAGCAACAAAAGCCGTCACCAAATTGATCGCAAGCCACGGCGCGCGGTTCTTCGCCGATTTCCACACAGAAGCAAACAAATCCTCTTCTTCACGCAAACCCGCATTCTTTAAGACATCCTCATCCGCTTGCTCGCGAATAAAGTCCACTACCTGGTCCACAGTCAACCGACCGAGTAATTTTCCATCGTGGGCTACAACAGGAGCGGAAATCAAATCGTAGCGCTCGAAAGCGGCTGCAGCCTCGGCCGCATCGCTATCCGGCTCAAAACTAACCACGTCGCGCTCCATAACCACAGACACTTCCATGTCAGGGTTATTGACTAATAGCCGCTGCAGCGGCAGTACGCCGCGCAGATGATCGTCACGATCCACAACAAAGATGGCGTCGGTGTGGGAAGGCAATTCGTCGAAACGACGTAAATACCGTAGCGCCACCTCCAAAGAAATGTCTTCACGGATGCTGATCATGTCAAAGTCCATGAGCGCCCCGACTGACTCATCGGGATATGAAAGCACGGACTGAAGACGCGCACGATTTTGAGCATCCAGCGACTCCAGGATGTCCTGCACCACGTCTTGCGGAAGATCAGGGGCGAGATCAGCGATCTCATCAGTATCGAGATGCTCGGTTGCGGCAAGAATCTCGTCGGCATCCATATCGGCGAGAAGCATCTCGCGTACAGCGTCGGACACCTCAAGGAGAATTTCACCATCGCGCTCCGCCTTGACTAAGTCCCAAACAACCAGACGCTCAGCTTGCGGCAATGCTTCAAGGATGTACGCCACGTCGGCGGGATGGAGCGAGTCCAACTTTTGACGCAACTTCGCCAAGCACGCCCCTTCCCGAAGCTGACCTGGCCCTCGTTGAAACGACTCCTGCTTATTTGCAAGACTTTCCTCGACTCGACACTCATGAACAAGCGCCTGCAATTCCTGCAGATGGTCTTCGACGGACTCGTGGTGTCTATGTTCTTCTACTTTAGCCATAGCGGTGACAAACCAGGGATTCCAAGAAATGAAGCATGCGCTCAATCTTATTAACAAATTGATTCGCGAACTTCTAGAAAAAACCTTAGGACGCTTTCAGAAAACTGCACTTAGGGCACTTCGGCATAATTCATTCTGGCGAGAATAATACCGGTTTTGCGTTGCAGGCCGCGAGCGTAACGATTGCGATCATAAAAGCGTGGATTGGGCACCATTGCCGCGAGCTTAGCTGCTTGGACGGGCGATAAATTGACCGCGGAAATGCCGTAGTAGTAACGCGCCGCTGATTCGCAACCGAAGACCGACTCTCCCCACTCAATCACATTGAGATAAATTTCCAGAATTCGACGCTTGCTCATCATTTGCTCCAGCATCACCGTAATGATTGCCTCTTGAATTTTGCGCCATGGAGTACGTTTACTTGAAAGAAACAAATTCTTCGCAAGCTGCTGGCTGATAGTGGAGCCACCGGCAACAATCCGGCCTTTCTTTTCATTCCTCTCCATCGCTTTCTGGATGCCATCCCAGTCGAAACCTTCATGATCCAAGAATTTGGCATCCTCCGCCGCGACGACAGCCCTCTTTAAATGAATGGAGATTCGGTTATAGGAAACCCACTGATGACGTAGATTAGCGTCAGGCTTTTTTTCCTGCAGCACATCCCGGCGGGCGCTCATGAATGCGCTATCTGATGGGTTGTGATCCACCCACCACCAAATGTGAACAAATATCCACGATTGATAGAGCAATACCAATGTGATGGCAATGAGGAGAAGTCTTCCCGTCCAACGGAAGATTGTGCGCGCCATCAGGCCCCACGCAGCTTATTCAGAACCGGGGCGGTATCAGGGCGCACGCCACGCCAAATAAAGAAAGACTCCGCCGCTTGCTCGACGAGCATCCCCAAACCATCAGCTGTTCGCGCGCCGGCCTGCGCCGCCGCCTGGAGGAAAGAGGTCAGACCCTTGCCATACATCATGTCGTAAGCCAAAGCGCCGTCCGCAAACACCGAACCAGGAATTGGCAACACATCGCCCTCAAGACTGGCGGCTGTACTGTTAATGATCAAATCAAATTGGCGATCTTTCAGGCCATCAAAATTCATCGCTTCGATTTGGCCGAGATTCGAGAACTGCGCCGCAAGATCTTTCGCGCGAGTGAGCGTACGGTTGGCGACCACGATCACACAGGGTTTCTCAGCAAACAAAGACGCAATAGCGCCCCTCGCCGCTCCTCCAGCTCCCAGAAGTAATACGCGGCGTCCCTCGATGCCAAAACGAAGATTCTTCGTGACATCACACATCAACCCAACTCCATCGGTGTTATCGCCCTCGACCTCGCCCTCCTTGAACGAAAGCGTATTAACCGCGCCAGCGGCTTGGGCTCGCTCGCTAAGTCGATGCGCAAACTCAAAGGCGTCGACTTTAAAAGGAATAGTGACATTCAGCCCCTTGCCTCCAGATTGAACGAATTCAGCCACGGTCGGCGCAAAACGATCAACAGGCGCAAGGAGGGTCGAATACGTCAGGCGCTGCGCGGTTTGTCGCGCAAACTCAGCATGAATCAAGGGCGATTTGCTATGGGTAATGGGATTACCTATAACGGCGTAGCAGTCCATTTTAGTAGCTAAAATATTTTAAATTGGTATCGAAGCTAACCTTGAACCCATGGAAGCCCGGCCTTTCGCCAGCCGCCAACGGAATCCCGATGCCCACTTTGATCCTTATCTCCCTGAAATCCCTCCAGGACATTGAAGCTGTTGCGATAACCCGCTTCGGTAGCGGCGATCGCCGAAGCATGCGAACGAACGCCAGAACGACAAATAAACATCGTAAGCGATCCTGGATCAACCTGTTGCTTCAACTGCGCAATAAAATTCTCATTTGCCTGGCCGCCAGGATAGGTGGTCCACTCGATCATCACACTTCCCGGAATTTTACCGACCCAATCCCACTCTGCGCGTGTTCGCACATCCACTAATTTCGAACCTGGGCTTGACCTTAATACTTCGTAAGCTTCCGCAGGCGTCAGCGCACCCTCATAAGGAAGATTGCGTTCCCGGGCGCGTTGCTGAGCTCTTAATAAAATCTCACTGAGACTTCCCATTCGTCACCTCTCGACTATTGCGAATCCCTCCGCGTTGACTCGATAAAATTCTACGCCTGAGAATATGTAGAGAAAATCAAAGTCCCAAAAAGCAATAACGCCGGGGGACAAATTGCACCATGATAGTGCGGCTCACGAAGGTTATGCACCAAAAAAATTAGTATAGAATTCGTCGCTCGACAAAATAGTGATTATGGCACAATACTTAACCTGCCCGCGTCGCTGGCATGTTTATTGCCACAAACCATTCGATTTTAGTCGTGAAGCCCTAGGGGTCTATTAACGATTGGCGTCAATCGTTAATAGACCCCAAACAATTCATTAGGAGAGACAGAGATGGCGGTAGCCAATGTAATGAAAATGATGCAGGACAACGAAGTCAAGTTCGTTGACTTTCGTTTTACCGACACACGCGGCAAGGAACAACACGTTTCCGTGCCCGCAAAAGCGTTTGACGAATCCAAATTCAGTGAAGGCCACGCCTTTGACGGCTCCTCGATCGCTGGCTGGAAAGGCATTGAAGCTTCTGACATGTTGCTGATGCCGGATCCCACAACCGCCAAAATGGATCCGTTCCTGGACGAACCAACCCTGTTGCTGACCTGTGACGTTTTGGAGCCATCCACGGGCAAGGGTTATGACCGCGATCCTCGCTCACTGGCGAAACGCGCAGAAGCCTACTTAAAATCCACAGGATTAGGCGATGTAGCCTACTTTGGACCAGAGCCTGAGTTTTTCATTTTCGACTCCGTCGAGTGGAAAGTGGACATGGCAGGCTCCTACTGCAAGATTTTTTCTGAAGAAGCAGCCTGGTCCAGCGATCATAAATTCGAAGGCGGCAATTTAGGTCACCGCCCCTCCGTGAAGGGTGGATACTTCCCCGTCCCTCCCGTCGATTCGCTGCAGGATATCCGCTCCGCAATGTGCTTGGCGCTAGAAGAAATGGGCGTCGAAGTTGAAGTGCATCACCATGAAGTCGCCGGTCCTGGTCAATGTGAAATTGGCACGAAGTTCGCCCCACTGGTGCAACGCGCTGACTGGTTGCAGGTGCTGAAGTATGTGGTGCACAACGTAGCTCACAGCTACGGAAAAACCGCCACATTCATGCCAAAACCCGTTGTCGGCGATAACGGCTCTGGAATGCATGTTCACATGTCCCTATGGAAAGATGGCAAAAATCTGTTTGCCGGAAACGGATATGCAGGTTTGTCCGAGTTTGCCCTACACTATATCGGCGGCATCATTAAGCACGCTCGCGCGCTGAACGCCATCACCAACCCAGGCACCAACTCCTACAAACGGTTGGTTCCCGGTTTCGAAGCCCCAGTAAAATTGGCTTACTCGGCCCGCAATCGTTCCGCATCGATCCGCATTCCATTCGTGCAGTCCGATAAAGCCCGTCGAATCGAAGTGCGCTTCCCAGATCCAACCGCCAACCCATACATCGCATTCGCGGCAATGATGATGGCTGGCTTGGACGGCGTTCAAAACAAGATTCATCCTGGCGATCCAGCCGATAAGAATCTTTACGACCTGCCACCGGAAGAAGATGCAAAAATTCCAACGGTATGCTCGAGCCTCGAAATGGCTTTGGAATATCTGGACAAAGATCGCGAGTTCCTGACCCGCGGCGGTGTTTTCTCGAATGACATGATCGATTCCTACATCGCATTGAAGATGGAGGAAGTCACGAGATTCCGCATGACCACTCATCCGGTCGAGTACGAGATGTACTACAGCTTGTAAAAAGGTAGTCATAACAAAAGGGCGGGCCTTCCCGCCCTTTTTTATTTTCCTACAAACAAATAACCCTTCTTAACGACCACTTAAACTAAGTTGCCTAAGTCGATAGCTTGGCTTAGACTGGAATGGTCCCTTTGCGTCAAACACTTATGCGAACCTCCCTACTTATCGCTTTAGGTTTATTTTTCGCTTTGCCGGCCCATGCGGAAATTTACAAACACGTAGATGAAAACGGCCGCGTCACTTACTCCAACGTTCCAATTAAAGGCGGGAAAAAGGTCGAGTTGCCCGAGGTGTCAACGCTACCCGCGCAGAAGCCGGCACAAGCGTCCTCGCCATCAAACTTTCCGAAGGTTGATGGCAAAACTCAGAAGGATCGCGACGATGTGAGGCGGAAAATTCTTGAAGACGAACTGACAGCGGAGGAACAAGCGCTGGCGGAAGCGCAACGAGTCTTACAAGAAGGCGAAGCAACGCGCTTGGGCGACGAACGTAATTATCAGAAATATTTAGATCGCGTTCAGAAGCTGAAAGATAACGTCGACCTGCACGAAAAAAACGTCGCAGCTATCCGCAAAGAGTTGGCGGGATTGAAGTAACAGCGCCGCACGTCACCACTTAATAGCCCCATTTCCCCAACCGCACGAGCGGCGCGAGGTTGAAACGAAGAGCGGAGGCGTACAAATGAGTACGTTGAGCATCGGAGCCTTAACCTCGCGCCTCGCATTAGGTTTCAAAAGAAGCCCCAAGCATTACCTCCTCGCCGCACAGTCATGTTGGCTTACAAATTGCTTCATCCGCGTGGATATATAACTTCCATTATGCGAATGAAAGCCTCCCCCCATCCCGGCCTCGATCTACTCACGACAGCAGTGCTTCTGTTGGATAGTCATTTGCGCATTAAATATGCGAATCCAGCAGCTGAGAATCTGTTCGGATTGAACCGTAGTGCGCTGCCCCATGCGCCTGCGGATCAGGTTCTCTCAGGCAATGAAACATTCGGCATCACTTTACACACAGCACTGGAAAGCAACGCCGGCTATAACGAGCACGAACTAACGCTGACTGGCCCCAATCAGCTCCTATTACAAGTCAGCTGCACCATAACTCCTATCGATTTCGGAGGTAGCTCACTATTGCTCGAGTTCCGTCAACTTGATCAGCAATTGCGCGTTGCGCGTGAAGAACGCATTCGCGAACAACACGAGTTCAACCGCGAGTTGATCCGCAATCTTGCTCACGAAATCCGCAACCCTCTCGGTGGGATTCGCGGCGCAGCTCAACTCTTGGAACGAGAACTTTCCCGCGCCGATCTCCGCGAATACACGGGCGTCATTGTTCAGGAAACAGGCCGGCTGCAAGCACTAATGGACCGGCTTTTGACGCCCCAACGTCTTCCTCAATTCACGCAGCTCAACATTCACGAAGTCCTTGAGCGCGTTAGAAGCCTCGTACTCGCAGAAGCGCAACATGGATTGACGCTTCGGCGTGACTATGACGTCAGCCTTCCGCAACTAGTTGGAGACAAGGAGCAACTGATCCAGGCCGTATTAAACATCACCCGCAACGCAGCGCAAGCATTGGAATACAGAGGAGAGATAACACTCCGCACGCGCGTCGCGCGACAAGTGACCATCGCAAAAGTACGCTACAGGCATGCCGTACAAATAACCATCATTGATAACGGCCCAGGGATTCCGGATACACTCCAGGACAAAATTTTTTTCCCACTCGTCACCGGCCGGCACGGCGGCAGCGGCCTCGGCCTTCCCCTCGCCCAGCATTACATTCATCAGCATCATGGCGTCATTGAATTTAATAGCCAACCTGGCAAGACGAGCTTCACCATCTCTCTACCCGTTGTAAAAAAGGATGACGGAGGAAAGTAAACCGAATCAAAAATAATCCGCGTTACGTCTACCTCCTATAAGCATCTCACATACAATTTGAAAGGCTAACGATGCAACCCGGATACACCCTTCTTTCATTCGCCATTGCCCTTATCCTATGAAACCCGTTTGGATCATCGACGACGACCGCTCCATTCGCTGGGTTTTTGAAAAAGCGCTCGCGCGCGAAGACATTAACTTCAAGGTATTTTCGACCGCGCAAGATGCACTGGCGGCGCTTCAAACCGCCTCGCCCCAAGTGGTGGTAAGCGACATTCGTATGCCTGATACCTCGGGCCTCGAACTGTTACAAATGCTAAAGGAAAGGCTTCCCGATGTGCCGGTCATCATCATGACGGCATATTCAGACTTGGAAAGCGCCGTCGCGGCTTTTCAAGGAGGCGCTTTTGAGTATTTGCCAAAACCTTTCGACGTCGACCATGCCGTCGAGCTAATCCGTCGCGCGCTTGAAGAAAGCGTGCGCAGCAGCGAGCAACCTCTGGCGCTCGACACCATGCCGGACATACTCGGGCAGGCGCAAGCCATGCAAGAGCTATTTCGAGCCGTTGGTCGACTAAGCCAGTCTCATGCAACCGTACTGATCACCGGCGAATCGGGCACCGGAAAAGAGTTGGTGGCGAGAGCCTTGCATCGTCATAGCTTACGAGCTCCCAAACCCTTCATCGCCCTCAACACCGCGGCGATTCCCAAAGACTTATTAGAGTCCGAGCTTTTTGGTCACGAACGCGGCGCCTTTACCGGAGCGCAGCAGATGCGTCGCGGCCGTTTCGAGCAAGCTGATGGCGGAACGCTATTTCTCGATGAAATCGGTGATATGCCAGCCGACTTGCAAACACGGCTATTGCGAATATTGTCGGATGGCCAGTTCTATCGCGTTGGCGGCCACCAGCCCATTGTCGTCAACGTACGCGTGATCGCCGCCACCCATCAGGACCTTGAGGCGCGAGTAAAACAAAATTTGTTCAGGGAAGATCTATTCCACCGGTTGAACGTTATTCGTCTTCGTTTACCGCCGATACGCGAGCGGCGCGATGACATTCCGCTACTAGCTCGTCACTTTCTGCAAAAAAGCGCAAAGGAATTGGGCGTCGATGCGAAGCGCCTTTCAGATGCAGCGATGCAATTTCTGCAATTGCAAGACTTTCCGGGGAACGTTAGGCAACTTGAGAATGTCTGTCATTGGCTAACGGTCATGGCGCCTGGGCAAACTGTCGAGGTAAAGGATTTACCTCCCGAACTATTGCGATTGGGAACAGACGCCCCAGTAACAGGAAGTTGGTACGCCGCTCTTGAACGAGAAGCCGCCGCCATGCTCGCACGCGGAGAGACCGGAATCATCGACGGCCTCACGCGTCAATTCGAAAAATCGCTTATCACAAAAGCCCTGCAACATACGGGCGGAAGGCGCATCGAAGCGGCAAATCTTTTGGGATTAGGCAGAAATACGCTGACTCGTAAAATTCAGGAACTTGGTCTAGATAATCAGGATCCCCCAGAAAGTCCGGAATAGAAGCGAGAGCAACGACATCCCCTCGTGTTTATCTTTTGATGACCGATTGCGGCTCGTTGCTACGCAACATAGAATCGCGTTTCACTTTACGTCACTTGGCTCAGGAGATTCACCATGAGCATCTCTGCTCCCCACCAAATTCCAGGCGTCCAGATCCTAGGTAAGATTACCTC
>DATLHW010000407.1:0-7402 GCA_035539675.1 Burkholderiales bacterium
CAAGAAGGCGCAACACCGCTGGGGCGGTTTTGCGTAAGTCCTCAGTAAAATCGGAGCTTTTCGTGCCGCATCACTTCCCGCCAGCCATTCTAGTTCTTGCCGACGGGTCGGTATTTCGTGGCGTCTCCATTGGCGTAGAAGGCCACACCGTCGGGGAGGTCGTGTTTAACACGGCCATGACTGGCTATCAGGAAATCCTCACGGACCCATCCTATTGCAAACAAATCGTTACGCTGACTTATCCCCATATTGGGAACGTTGGCGTTAACCCCGAAGACACCGAGTCGACTCAAATTTGCGCAGCTGGGCTTGTCATCCGTGATCTGCCTGTTCTGACTTCCAATTTCCGTAGCAATCAAGACCTCACCGCCTATTTAAAGGCGAGCAACGTGGTCGCTCTTGCCGACATCGATACGCGGCGCTTGACCCGCGTTCTTCGGGAGAAGGGCGCGCAAAGCGGTTGCATATATGCGCATCCCGATTTAAACGAGGCCGAAGCGTTGCGCTTGGCGCGCGCGTTCCCGGGTTTATCGGGAATGGATCTGGCTCGTGTGGTTAGCGTGCGGGAGCCTTATGTTTGGCAAGAAGGCGAATGGAAACTTGGCAAAGGATTCCAAACGGTAGCTGAGCCCAAGCGTCACGTTGTGGCCTTTGATTATGGCGTTAAGCGCAATATTCTCCGGATGCTTGCGCAGCGTGGCTGCAAGGTAACCGTGTTGCCTGCCCAAGCTGGCGCTGAAGAGGCTTTATCGCTGAAACCGGACGGGGTATTTCTTTCTAATGGCCCGGGCGATCCCGAGCCATGCGATTACGCTGTCAAAGCGATTCGGGAAATCCTTGCGGCGGAGATTCCGTTATTCGGCATTTGCCTTGGTCATCAATTGCTCGGCCTTGCGTCCGGCGCGCGGACCGTGAAAATGAAGTTTGGCCATCATGGCGCCAACCATCCTGTGCAAGATCTGGATACGGGCAAAGTCATGATCACCAGTCAGAATCACGGTTTTGCGGTGGATGCGGCGACGCTTCCGGCCAATGTGCGCGCCACTCATATTTCTTTGTTCGACGGTTCGCTTCAAGGAATTGCTCGCACCGACAAGCCAGCCTTTAGTTTTCAGGGCCATCCGGAGGCAAGTCCAGGGCCGCATGAAGTGGGATATCTGTTCGACCGCTTTGTGCAGTTGATGACGAAGCGGAAAGCTGCGCTCTCCTGAAGAAGGTGTCGTAAATAGCGTAGGGACGGTCCGAGCATTAGCTTTTTCTAACACCCTCTTGAGGCAATCGGGGAGGAGAGGGTGGCGCAGTCCAAATTTAGTATTTTTCTCCCCTCGGCCTTGAGCCTATTCTCATCCAGCGTTCTCCTTCTCCTGAGGCGCGTAAGTTAGTTGAAGAAGTAAATGCCAAAACGAACTGACATCAAATCTATTCTTATCATCGGCGCTGGCCCCATTGTTATTGGCCAAGCGTGCGAGTTCGATTATTCCGGCGCCCAGGCGTGCAAGGCTCTGAAGGAAGAGGGCTATCGCGTCATCCTGGTGAATTCCAATCCGGCGACGATTATGACCGACCCGGAAATGGCCGACGTAACGTATATCGAACCCGTCACTTGGCGGATGGTGGAAAAGATCATCGCAAAAGAGCGGCCGGATGCGCTGCTGCCGACCATGGGCGGTCAGACCGCGTTGAATTGCGCGCTCGACTTGGCTCGCGAAGGCGTGCTGGATAAGTACAACGTGCAAATGATCGGCGCCACCAAGGAAGCCATCGACAAAGCCGAGGATCGGGAGAAGTTCAAGCAGGCGATGACCAAGATCGGTCTCGCCTCCGCGAAGTCTGTTTTGGCGCATAGCTTGGAGGAAGCGCTGCAGGTGCAGGCCATGGTGGGCTACCCGACGATTATTCGTCCGTCTTTCACGATGGGCGGTTCGGGCGGCGGCATTGCCTACAATAAGGAAGAATTCATCGAAATCTGCGAGCGTGGACTGGACGCATCGCCGACGAAAGAACTGCTCATCGAGGAGTCGGTCCTCGGTTGGAAGGAGTTCGAGATGGAAGTGGTGCGGGACAAAAAGGACAACTGCATCATTATTTGCTCCATCGAGAACCTGGACCCAATGGGCGTGCACACTGGTGACTCCATTACCGTTGCTCCCGCGCAGACGCTGACCGATAAGGAATATCAGATCATGCGCAACGCCTCGATAGCGGTGCTGCGCGAGATCGGTGTGGAGACGGGTGGATCCAATGTCCAATTCGCCGTTAACCCGGAAGACGGGCGAATGGTTGTCATCGAGATGAACCCGCGGGTGTCGCGCTCGTCCGCTTTGGCGTCGAAGGCGACTGGTTTCCCAATCGCCAAGATCGCGGCTAAGCTCGCCGTGGGTTATACGCTGGATGAGCTGAAGAACGATATTACCGGCGGCGAAACGCCAGCGTCGTTTGAGCCAACGATTGACTACGTTGTGACTAAGGTGCCGCGCTTCGCCTTCGAGAAGTTTCCGCAGGCGGATGACCGGTTGACGACTCAGATGAAGTCGGTCGGCGAAGTGATGGCGATTGGTCGCAACTTCCAGGAGTCATTGCAAAAAGCCTTGCGGGGTCTTGAAGTCGGCGTTGACGGCTTCAATCTAAAGACAGTCGATCCGGAAAAAATAGAGGACGAACTGGCCTATCCGCGGCCCGAGCGACTTTGGTATGTGGCCGACGCCTTCGGAGTCGGCATGTCGTTCGAGGAAGTTCACCGATTTACCAAGATCGATCCGTGGTTTCTTGCTCAGATCAAGGAGCTGGTCGATATCGAGTTGGACATTGAAAAGCGCGCGCTCGACCAAATTGACGCCGTAGAGTTGCGACAGTTGAAGCGTAAGGGCTTCTCTGATCGTCGGCTGGCGTATTTGCTGAGAACGACGGAAGACGAGGTTCGCGCCAAACGCCATGCGCTGGGCATTCGGCCCGTGTACAAGCGCGTCGATACCTGCGCGGCGGAATTCGCGACCTCAACGGCGTATATGTATTCCACCTACGATGAGGAATGCGAGTCCGCTCCAACGAATCGCAAAAAGATCATGGTGTTGGGCGGTGGACCAAATCGCATCGGTCAGGGTATCGAATTCGACTATTGTTGCGTTCATGCGGCGCTTGCGCTGCGAGAAGACGGGTACGAGACCATCATGGTCAATTGCAACCCGGAGACGGTGTCCACCGATTACGATACGTCGGATCGCCTCTATTTCGAACCGCTAACGCTCGAAGACGTACTTGAAATCGTCGGTAAGGAAAAGCCTGCTGGCGTAATCGTCCAGTACGGTGGTCAGACGCCGTTGAAATTGACGCAAGGGCTGTCAAAAGCCGGCGTACCTATTATCGGCACTTCTCCCGACATGATCGACTGCGCCGAAGATCGCGCGCGCTTTCAGCAAATGCTGCATCAGTTAGGTTTGAAGCAACCCCCTAATCGGACTGCGCGTACTGTGGAGCAGGCGCTTTCGGCGGCCCTGGAAATTGGTTATCCGCTCGTCGTGCGCCCTTCCAACGTGTTGGGCGGCCGGGCGATGGAAATTGTTCATATTCAAGCGGATTTGGAGCGCTACATGCGCGCTGCCGTGGAAATGTCCGAGACTTTTCCTGAGCGCATGCCTATCCTGCTTGACCGTTTCTTGAATGATGCAATCGAAGTGGACGTCGACGCTATCGCCGACGGAACGGACGTGTTGATCGGCGGCATCATGGAGCATATCGAGGAGGCTGGAGTTCACTCTGGTGATTCGGCATGTTCGCTACCGCCTTACAGTCTGTCCCCGGAAGTTCAGGACGAGATACGTCGTCAAACCATCGCGATGGCCAAAGAGTTGAAAGTGGTTGGGCTAATGAATGTGCAGTACGCCATTCAGAACAATACGATCTATGTCTTGGAGGTGAATCCTCGCGCGTCACGCACCGTGCCTTTTGTCTCCAAAGCCACTGGCTTGCCTCTGGCCAAGATTGCAGCTCGTTGCATGGTCGGCAATACGTTGAAGCAGCAAGGTGTCGGCAAAGAAGTGATCCCACCGTACTATTCGGTAAAAGAGGCCGTGTTTCCTTTCATTAAGTTCCCAGGCGTAGACACGATACTCGGTCCGGAAATGAAGTCCACGGGAGAGGTCATGGGTGTCGGCATGTCCTTCGCGGAGGCTTATGTTAAGTCTCAAATGGCGGCGGGATCCAAGCTCCCGGAAACTGGTCGAGCATTTCTGTCGGTCCGTGGCGCCGATAAACCGAAAATCGTCGAGATAGCGCGGACATTGGTGAATCTCGGCTTCGCGATCTGCGCCACGAAGGGTACAGCGGCGACGTTGCGGGAGGCCGGGCTGGAATGCCAGGCGGTTAATAAGGTTAAGGAAGGGCGTCCCCACGTCGTCGATATGATCAAGAATCGCGAAATCAACTTGATCATCAATACAGTGGATGAGAATAAGCGCTCCATCCAGGATTCGTGGTCTATGCGCAATTCAGCTTTACAGAGTCGGATTGCCTATTTCACGACTTTATCTGAGGCGCGCGCCGCCTGTGTTGGCTTGCAGCATTTGGAAGAGTTGCAGGTCTACGATTTGCAACAATTGCATGCCTCTCTTTCCTGAGGGTAAGCGAAGCAAGGCGCGAAGACATCGTTGATGTGAGAGAGGGGCGAAACAAGCAAACGGTTCATTCTACTGACAGCGGTGGAGGCGTCTTTTGTTTGAGTTACCCGAAAATTTACGCATTTTTTATTCCCAGTTATTAAAGGATATATGAGCAAGGTTCCTTTGACCGTAATTGGCGCCGAGCAATTGCGCGCCGAACTCCACAAACTGAAAACCGTCGAACGTCCAGCTGTTATTACGGCAATCGCCGAAGCGCGCGCGCAAGGCGATCTATCGGAAAATGCCGAGTACGACGCCGCCAAGGAGCGGCAGAGTTTCATTGAAGGTCGCATCATTGAATTAGAGTCCAAAATTTCCAACGCACAAATTATTAATCCGGTTTTGTTGGATGCGGAAGGGCGTTGCGTATTTGGAGCGACGATCGACCTTCAGGAGATGGGAAACGGCGAAGTGGTGACCTACCAAATCGTTGGCGAGGATGAGGCCGATATAAAGCTGGGAAAAATCTCAGTTAGCTCTCCCATTGCACGCGCGCTAATTGGCAAGTATGCCGGTGATGTCGCCGAGGTGCAGGCTCCAGGCGGGGCGCGAGAGTATGAGATTCTTGATGTTAAATATATCTAGGCCAAACGAACTCGCTTCTTACTTAAAAGCTGTTCGAGTTTCTATCTGTGGTTCCGAAGTGTTCGAGCACTTCTTGATCGCTTCCCCTAGAGCCTGCACGCTTTAGATGCCGAGCAGGCTCTAGCGATACTCGGCGCCCTCGCAGCAGTTCAATTGGTTTTCACTTTCTCAGTTAATGCATGAATAAAATCGCAGATATTTTACGTGAGTGCAGCATCACATTATGGGTAGGTGGACTTTGGATTGTTGGTTTCATGGTCGCTCCCTTATTATTTTCAACTTTGTCTGAGAGCAGAGCCCTTGCTGGCGCTTTGGCCGGCGTCATGTTCAAGGGAATCGCGTGGGTCGGAATCGCCTGCGGAAGCTTTTTACTTCTTCACGAACTTTTAAGCGCACGCGCCGCCTCGCTTAAGCGGCTAGTGTTCTGGTTGGTGTTGATGATGCTTGCGATCACGATCATCATGCAATTCTGGCTGCAACCGTTTGTAATCGCGTTGCGCGCTATGGGGGCGCCCGTGGAGACTTTGGCGTTCCCAGCCCTGAGAAGCTTCGCCTTTTGGCACGGCATTTCCAGCGCTCTCTATTTGCTACAGGGCATGTTGGGCTTGGCGCTTGTATTGAAAAGCCGCTAACGATTTTGTCGAAGTTGGGCAGGGTTTCGATTTGACGCGCCCTCAGGCGGTTTGCGCAAATTGACGTATCGTTTCGCCACCCTATCAATGAGGCATGCTTCCGGGCGCAAGAGTAGGGGGGCTATTTATTGCGAGTTCCCGCCCTCATCCTGCTATAACAAAAAGTTACTCATTTTCTTTTCTGGCCGATCGAACAAAAATCTTTTTTCTGGTTGGCTTGGCGATTGCCCGGCTAGTGCGTTTGGGGCGCGGGGAGACTACTTTCTTGGGCGCTTTTATTTTTTCCGGATTCTCGCGATATAAAACCAATACTTTGCCGACTTGCTGGACGAGCGCTGCTTCCAACTGTGCGCAAATTGTTTCCATCAATACGGTTCGTTGATCGCGATCATCGCCGACGATACGGACCTTAATGAGTTCATGGCTCTTAAGGCTAAGATCGATTTCCTTTAGTACACTGTCTGACAATCCCTTGCCGCTGATTATGACGACGGGACTAAGGGTATGTGCGCGGGCGCGGAGCGCCTGCTGTTGGGCGGGAGTTAATATTTTCATAAATGGTCAATTATAGGCGAATCACTGGTGGCGAAGCGAACCAAAACGAGTAAAGCATGGATGCACGAGCACGTAACTGACCCTTTTGTGAAGGCGGCAAAGCGGGAAGGATACCGTTCGAGGGCCGCATACAAGTTGCTGGAGATCGATAAACGAAACAATTTATTTAAACCGGGCATGTTGGTGGCCGACCTTGGCGCTTCGCCTGGCGGGTGGTCGCAAATAGCGAAGGAGCAAATGGGACCGGCAGGGCGCGTGATCGCAATCGACCTACTGCCCATGGAAGCGATTCCTGGCGTTGAATTCATTCAAGCTGATTTTTCCACCGATAGTGGGCTTAATGAACTTCTCGCTTTGTCGGGTGGCAAACAATTTGATGTTGTAATTTCCGATATGGCCCCCAATATCAGTGGTATCAGCATATCCGATCAGGCGCGCGCGATGGCGCTCGCGGAATTGGCCTTGGAATTTACGTTTGATCATCTGAAACCTCGAGGTGACTTCTTGGTCAAATTGTTCCAGGGAGAGGGCTTTGACGCTTTTATGGTCCAAGCTCGCCAGCATTTCGAAAAAGTGGCGGTACGAAAACCTGAAGCATCGCGAGACCGTAGTAACGAGGTGTATCTCCTGGGGATGGGAAAGAAGGCTTAGGATCGTGTACGGAATAACTTCCCGATTTGGACAAGTCTCGCGGGATGCGATGCGAGGCGCCCGGAGCGCGGTTTGGCTATTCCAAACAAGCGAGGGGCAACGAAGCAGCGCGCTCGCTAGACGCCGGACAAATCGGAAAGTTATTTTGTACACGATCCTTAGGCAGTAGGGAGTTGCCCTGCCCTACCTAGGGGGGAGTACAATAGAAATTCAGTCACGCGCTGGCGCGCGCGTATCTCTTGAAGGAACATTCAGTGAACAATTTAGCGAAAAATGTGGGTATTTGGCTGGTTATCGCACTTGTGTTGATGACCGTCTTCCAGC
>DATLHW010000408.1:0-3208 GCA_035539675.1 Burkholderiales bacterium
CCCTCTCCCCTCAAGGGAGAGGGGCTTACAACGCGTAGGGGAAGTATTTGGGATGCGCAAAGAATCACTTAATAAAAAATTACTACCCGGCGGCCTCATCGAAAACGGCGAGCGCCGGCGCGACTACGCCTTTCGTCCGCCAACCGGCGCGATGGAGCTCGCCGTGACGCAAGCCGCCGAACGCTCAAACTCCACGCCAGCGGCCGTTACCCAGGCGCTCGTCCATTCGCTTGAACACATCGCCGATGGCCCACCGACGGAAGCAAGAATCAACGCCCTCTGCGTCGCCGACCGACAATTTTTAATGCGCGAGCTCGCACGGCATTTAGGCAACGCCGGCGGCTGGTTCGAAGCCGATTGCAAGCACTGCGACGCCCGCTTCAACTTCTCGCTCGACTACGCCGATCTGCCAGTGCGCGAAGCAGGCGATGGTTACCCGTTCGCGGAAGTCGCGATGGACTTTGGACGAGTCCGGCTGCGGCTACCCACTGGCGCCGATCAAATCCGCCTCGCGGGAAAACCAGCCGACCATGAGCATGCGCTGCTCGAATCATTGCTGGTGGAAGTGAGCCATGACGCCACGGTTCCAACGACGCTGAACGCCGAAGCGCTTGCCGCCATCGAAACAGCCTTGGAAGCCGTCTCCCCGGAAGTGCTACGGCAAGTGGCCGCCGCCTGCCCCGAGTGCGGGAAAGCAAACAACGTTGATCTGAATCCATACACCGCCCTTACGCACGACTCGCGCGAAGTGCTGACCGATGTGCATCGCATCGCCTTGCATTATCACTGGGGCGAAGCCGAAATTCTGGCGCTGCCGCGTAAGCGCCGGCACGACTATCTGCGCCTGATCGATCAGGCGCGCGGGATGACAGGCTAACCATGGGCTTCCTCCGCGATACCGTATACGACGCGCTACGACCGCTACCGGCGAACAGCGCCACGCTTTATCGCGACGCGATGGGCGAAACGCCCATCGACGAAGAATTCACCGAAGCGCCGTCCACCGACGGATCGCAAACGGTTTTCAGACTTCAGAAGGACGGCGGTTTTTCGCCGCCGCAGGCGCCAATGCGTTGGTCCGGGCTAACCCCCGGCGCTGGACGCAACGACCCTCGGGTTGCGGATGCGGGAACATCGCAAGGTGAGCCCCTCCGCGCCCCGGATATGGCCCTTACGGGACATAACGCTTCGCTCCGGGATTTAAGCTGGATGAACGGCCCGGAAACGGGAGAAAAATTTGAACGTGCGATGCTGACGAATGCAAAGGTTGAAGAGCGAACGACTAGTTCGGATGTCCCGGTCTCTGCGTTGCAATTTGACGTAGGTGTGTACTCGGCTACCGAACAACAAAACGTTTTAACGGAAACCATGGAGCAATCGAAAAATTCGAACGGCGTTTTTCAACGGAATGAAGGAATGAATCAGACGAGATGGGAAGCGGGTCGAGGCGCCCCTTCTGAAGACCCATCGATAGGTGCGGCCGCTTCGTTCGCCGCGGAGAGCAGAACGTTAGAGCCTAGCCGTGTCTTCATCGAGTCATCGAGGGAATCATCCGCCACAGAGCCGGCTGGCCCGCGTGGATCGGCTAGAGAAAGCTCGCGTGATACGGGATACGTAGTTACCAATGCGCCGCGCACCAACGCCGCAAGCGAACCCCGTGTGCGTATCGGTCGCATCGATGTCGTCGTGGTCGCTGCGGCAGAACCAAAGAAGTCGGCGCCGCAATCGACAAGCGATGCGCACTTCTTGAGCCGTAACTACTTGCGGAGGCTATAGCGCCATGGCCGTCGGCGTCTCGTCTATCTCCCAAGTGTGCCGCAGTCTGGCGCAACAACTGTCGACCAGTATCAACGGAACCGACCGCTCGCGCATCGACGTTCTCGTTGGCACCCCTTCGTCCGCTGCGCCAGCCGAAACCGACACCAACCATCGCTTGAATTTGTTCTTCTTCCGCTTCGAACCGTTTGGGTTCGATACCGACATGCTGCCGGGCGACACATGGCTGCTGCGCGCGCAGTGTTTGATGACGCCGTTTTGCATCGATGAAGCGCCGACCACAGCGGGCGAAAACGATTTGCGGGTGCTCGGCGAAGTGCTGCGTTACTTCCACGAGCAACCGGTATTCCTGTTAACCGTTGAGGACGAGCAATTTCAGATCCAAGTGATCTGCCTTTCCATGGGACTGGATCAGCTCAATCAACTGTGGTCGACCCAAGGCGATACGGTTTATCGGCCATCCGCTCTATACGAGATATCGCTTGCGCCGGTGATACCACTGAGTCCGACAATTCAACCGAAACGCGTCGGCTCCTTGGGGCTCGATGTACGCGCCACGATGTCGGCAACCACAATCAGCACAACGCCCGCCACGCCGGCAGTCGCAGCAATGCAACCATCGACCAGCAAGGAAGATTGGGCGCCAGCGTTGTGTCTCGTGTCCGATGGACAATGTCTGCAAGCCGCAAGTCTCGAATTGGGCAGCGATGCGCTCGCCAACTTCGCACCGGAAGCATGGATCGCCGGAGCCGCTGGCGATGAAGTACAGCTACGGTGGGAGACATGGGATAGCGAAAGCGGTTGGCGGAGCGAGGAAGCGGGCGACGCCATTGTCATTACCGATAATCGCATCGACCCGGATGAAGTTGCATCGGCCAGGACGACAGCGGTTGCATTGCCATTCGACGATAGAGCCGGGCAGATGGCGCTTTACGCCGAGCGCACCTATCGCCGGGCTGTGGACAATGTAGAGATCACCGTGCGGAGTAATCCGGTGTTGTTGACGATTTACGAGGCGGCATGAACGGATTCGCTCAAACGCGCACGGGCTTGCCTCCTTCTTCACCGAGGACGTGGCTATCCACACAAATCACGGACGTAGGGCGGAAAACGAGCCCTAAGGCGAAGTTTCGAGCAAGCCGGAGGCGCAGCGGCCAAAGCGATAGCGCCTTCCGCCGAATGTTGTGCAATAAGGCGATACTCGTTTCCCAATCGGCATGCGGCGGAAGGCGCTATCGCTTTTCCGCCCTACGCGTCTGGGGAGAGGGTGACAGCGGTGATAATTTGAACCATCACCCTCTCCCCAACCCCTCTCCCCTCAAGGGAGAGGGGCTTAAAGCAGACTTGTGTAGATACCGTGCGCTTCACTTCAAGATTGACTGGCCACTAGCTTTTACTTTTCATTCTCGGCTATTCTCGCGAACCGAATCTA
>DATLHW010000409.1:0-2688 GCA_035539675.1 Burkholderiales bacterium
GGTAAATAACCCGGGCTTCATCACCCATCAATTGCTCCGCATGCACGGTGAGGTCGCCGTCCAAATCATCCAGGCGTCGCCGCGAGCACGCCACGTCACGCACGCTCGCCAGATAACCAGCGCGCGGCCTGCAGTCCACATTGCCGGAAAGTCCGCCATGCACGGCCATTGCTTGCGCAGCGAATTCGACGCCGCATAATGCCGGTAATTGGCCATTGATGCGCATCGGGTTATCGATGTCGCGATGGGCGCTGCTGACACAATGAATTTTCGTGGAGTCCCATTGGATTACCCCATCCAGCAAACACATCGCGCCGGCATGCGGAATCAGGTTCGCGATATCGGATTTACTCATCAACATGGCGTCACCACCACTCGTAGGTGATTTCCCGGGAGATATTCGATGATCAACTCTTCTGTCGCGCCACAGGCCAACACACGAAGCAAGGGCAGGCTTCGCGCTGCGGGGATAGTCGATCTTACCGATTCCAAAGCACTGTCCGCCATCAATGTGGGGTTGGCCGTTTCCGTGACAAAGGTCACATCCAGCGCAGCGAACGTGCGATCGGAGACGTGAGGCGTCAACACGAGGGCGACAGCGAAGTTCGCGCCGATCATCCGCACCGCTTGCAACGGCTCTGGATAGGGCTGGTCGTAAGCAATTAGCGCGACAGGCTGGCCATCCACGACTATTTCCGTCGCGGCTTCAAGCAGTCCGGCGGCAAAACTGGCGTCATGGCAACAAAGACTGGTGGACGATTCGCGGGACTGGGCAGCGATGCTCCAGTAACCGGCCGCCGCGTTATGGACCGAGTTATGAAAGCGCGTCGGCGAAACTTCTCGTTCAGGCGTCGCAAGCGTTTCGCAGATCTGGTGAACGTTATCGCTATCGCCACCGGAGGAAGTGAAAACGGTAGGGGTAGCGGAGGCGTCACGTTCGGCATTAAGGAAAGCCTCGCGCCCAACCGCCAACGCCAGTTTGACCGGAACGCCTGTGCGGCGCCGCTCGGCGGGCGGCAACAGGTCGCTGGCGGTGACGATCGTAGGCGCGTGAACGTAAGGCTCATCGCCCATCAGCACCGCGCGGCTCGCCTGCCATCCATGCAACCCCGGGCCCAGCAGTCCAACGCCTTCGACAAAAATACGCATCAGCCGCCCACCCGTCCGATAATCAAACTGCAGTTGCTACCGCCAAAGCCAAACGAATTACTCAGCACGCGATTCAAGCGCGCGTGACTATTTTCAAGTCGATAATCAATATCCACCGAGGAATCGAGGTCTCGCGTATTCAAACTCCCGGGAATGAAATCATGGTGAATCGCAAGAATGGAAATAATCGCCTCGGTAATTCCAGCCGCGCCCAGCAGATGGCCGGTCCAGCCCTTGGTTGAGCTGCACGGGATTTGAGCGCCGAACAAATCCGACACCGCCCTCCCCTCACCGGCGTCATTGGTCTTCGTAGCTGTACCGTGCAGGTTGATGTAATCGATCTCGGAAGGCTGCAGGCCTGCCGCATCAAGCGCACGTTGCATGGCCAATCTTGCGCCCAGCCCTTCAGGATGTGGCGTGGACATATGGTATGCGTCGCTGCTCTCGCCGATTCCGAGCAGCATGGCGGCCGATTGGCTTCCCTGCTCCGACGCCTTCTCCAACAAAACGAACCCAGCGCCCTCGCCGAGGGATATGCCATCCCGATTTACATCGAAAGGCCGACAGGGAAACCGCGAAACCAGGCCCAAGGAATTAAAACCGTAAAGCGTGGTGAGACAAAGGGTGTCCACTCCGCCGACGACGGCCGCGTCGCAAACGCCAGCCGCGATCATTCGCGCCGCGTTGCCAAATACTTTGGCCGTCGATGAGCAAGCGGACGAGACCACAAATGCGGGCCCTTGCAATCCAAGGTAACGTTGGACAAAACTCCCCAGGGAAAACGTATTCTGCCGTTCGGCATAGCGAAAATCCGGCGGCAAAGCGCCCGTGTTTGGATCTCTATGCCGGTAGGCCACCTCGGTTTCCAGTAGACCTGACGTGCTGGTGCCCATGAAGACGCCGATACGCGCCGGTCCATACTTCACGCGAGCCGCAGCGACCGCCTCGGAGAAACCGTCCGTTTCCATACACCATTGGGCGAGACGATTATTGCGGCATTCGAAATCGCGAAGATCCGGGCGAATCGAAACATCGTCGAGATTCGCGACCTCTCCGACATAGGTGTCGAGCGCCACGGTTTCGAACGCACAAGGATTTAATCCAGATTTTCCGCGCCGCAGCGCTTCGAGAGTCGCTTGGGAACCGGCGCCCAGGCTATTCACGGCGGAGAGCCGGCTGATGACAAGAGGTTGCACGCTAATGAGAGGCCAGGAAAACGCCGCAAATCACGGCGCTGGCAAGTCTAGCAAAAAAAGCCGGGGGAATGGGTTAAGGAAGGGGCACGGAGTAATTTTCCGATTTGCTCCACGTCTGACGGGCGCGCTGCTGCTCGTGAAATCACCTCCGGCGTTAATCTTCTTTGTACATTCTGTTGTTGACTCTGATAAGGTCATGGAAAAAATCGTTTATTTGGAGCCTGCGAATGAAAGCTTTAGCAGTATTATTCGAGATCCCAACCAAAAAAACTCGCACCAGCCTGAATTTTTACGGCCACTTCACAATAAGCCAGAGGACGTCTCATGGAACACATTTTCCACC
>DATLHW010000410.1:0-4231 GCA_035539675.1 Burkholderiales bacterium
GCGCGGTGTAGCCAGACTACATAAGCGAGGAGCAACGCAGTAGCGCGCCCGACAGACGCCGGATAAATCGGGAAGTTATTCCGTACACGTTCCTAAGCTGTTTCCAGCGTCAACAGTCTCGCCACGCAAGGCAAAAAGCAGATTCATCGCTGTCGCTCAGATTCACGGAAAGCTTGCTAGCGCCGGTCGTCCTGGCGTTCGACAGCATCTTACCTTCCGCTGCTATTTTTCTTTTCGCTACTTGAGCGACTTGAGGGTCGAGCAATCGATTGGTTAGCTTCTAGAGCCGCCGCCCTATTTAGGAGGTCCTTTGAAATTGTAAATCCACTCACTGGCTTGTTTGTGCTCTCGATCTGAGCGTGGATTATTGCAAGCGTCGAGTTGTGTGCAATCGCTACATTACGAGGAACGATGACAGTCGCCAACGCCGCCTTTCCTTGCATCCTCTTCTGTTCGATATTCCTCAATTCGTAAACGAAATCGCCGCTCTCCAGAGGACGAACAGGCCTTCCAACAGTGTCACCGAGCGACGCCATTCGGTCCGGTAACTGATACGGTAGCCCTGCGAGTTTTGCGTGGTCATTTATCGAGAGAAGGCGTGACGCCATTGCCGGGACGGCAGCAGCCGCTTCTCCCTGCTTCGCGACAGGCGCTTTTTCCTCGCGCGTCGGTTCATTCAGCAACTTGAGTATCTCTTCCGACCTGTACTCAGCCGCCTTGATAGCCGCTTGAGCTGTGGTTCCCGGCGTTGTGCGATTTGGGTCAATTTCCTGCGGTATGGCATACGCTTTAGTCTTCTCTAGGATGGATGCCGTAACGTCCAGTGCGCGCTGTACCTCAATGATCGCATCAGCCTGGTCGTACTGTTCTGGCGCATCCTCCGTCACGTCGACGAGCTTGTTAGTCGGTCTATCGACCGTGACCGGCGGCGGGGAAGGTTCTCGAATCTGTTCAGGGGACTGGCGGAACTCTACATCTAGCACCCGCACCTCTTCCAGCAAGGCCTCCACCGTCGTCCGTGACTCACGTATGTCGCTTGTAATTCTCTTAGCGTCCCGTGCTATCGGATTCTTACCCTCGGCCAGTCTCTCCTTTGACTCGCTTAGCTCAGATCGAAATGCCACGATCTTGCCGACGGCCTCGTCGAGCTCATCCCACGGCGGCTCTAAAGTGTTTCCACGGTTCTCTACCAGCCACTCCTCCCAATCGTGCTCGATGCTGGTGAGATTCCTCAGCGCACTATCCAAGTATTTCTCATGGTCTTCTAGCCGTACGCGCATTTCATTCCCCACCACTGCACTCAGCGCCTCATGCTGCTCCGCGTGGTGCGCCCACTCCGCTTCCATCGGCAACGTCTCCGTCGGGGTCGGTCCGTTTCCACGTTGACGCTCCTGAATAATCCGCCGCTTCGCCTCATCTAAGAGTTTATCCAGAAGAAACTGCTCATCCTTCCACGCATCTCGCTTATCCTCGGGGAGATACGCCAGCAATTTCATACGCTCTCGCCTCATTTCTGCGAGCCTTTGCAAAGGGTGCTCAACGTCCTTGTCCACCCTTACATAGGCTACTTCGTCTACCTCGTCGCTAAACGCATCCCAGATCGAGTCACTTTGTAAGAAATCCTTTTGCAGAGAGGCATAAGATGACCATCCTGAATTTTCTCCATTGTTTTGCAACTGCTCCGCCACCTCCACCATATTTGTTAACGATTCTCCATCCAGGTCGTCAGTGAGTTCGCCTGCGTCTTCTCCCGCGTTCCACTTCTGCAATCGATCAAAATCATTTTCATCGAGATTTACAGCCAATTCGATTATGGATCGGACTTGTTGTTGCAGTTGTCGATCCAGCACATTCATCGTTGGGTTTATCAAAGGGCCGACTTGATTTAATCGTTGCTTCTTATCGCTCGTAGACTGCGCCAATTCGCCGGCGCACGCCAATAGAACACCCATATAGTCGGCTTGATAACCCTCCGCCTTATAAACAGGAGCAATTTGCTTAATGAGATGAGCGACCAACTCTTGCTGCAACGAGTCATTGCTTAGTTGTCCTATTACTCCAGCCAAATCCTTTAAACCATCAACGCGCTTCTCTCGGGAAACGGTCTGGAGAAGCTCTGCGTTTAGCGCAAGTAGATGATCCAGCTCTTCCTTCTCCCATATGCCTGGGGCCAATTGCTTGATTGCTTCTGGAACGCTTTTCAAGGCGCCTTGAAGGGCTGAATCCAGCCTATCGCTCGGCATTTCCAAACGAATACGCTCGACCTCCTGAACAATTCGACCCAGCACGTTAATACGTAATGTCGGGGAAGACTGCCATTGTGGAATCGCATCCAGCATTTCCGTTATTGCTTGCACTCGCGCCTCGACGGGCTGCTTCCAACACGGATGGTCTTCTTGCCACACTTTGTCATTGGTCGTATCCCAATGATCAACGGCGCTGCGCGCGGTATGCAACGTGCGGTCCCACCCCGGCTGGCGGGAGGCCCACACTTCAGCAAGGCGATCCGCAAATATTTGCCCGGCCGTCTCCGGATATTGGCGTTGTAATTCCTCCAGGTCGTTGACTAACCAATCAATCCATTGGACTCGTTCAACATCAATCGCATTACTGAACTGTAAAATTTCGGACCGGCCAGTTTCTAGTTCGGTAAGTTCTTCCGCAATTCGGTTATCAAGATTATTTTTCAATAAAGAACGGCCATCCCTGGTAACAGGGTCTTCCTCTATATTCATCCTGCCCCACCACTTTGGATTGTCACCGACACCCCTGATTTGCGTCTGGGACTGGGCGTTGACGTAATCAGAGTAATGGTGGATGTTTCCGTAGGAATCTTTAATAAGACTGTATTGCGGGCTGTCATCGTCCAATAGCGTTTCAAATAACTCGTCAATTCCCTCAGGTGCAATTGACGTCGTCATTAACGTAGAAATACCAAATGAAGGGCAACCGGAGCGGGATTTCTGTATGCCTGACACGAGCATTGCCGCCTTGTCTATTGCATCCGGAAAATCCTTCGCATTATTGATTAACTCTTCAAACCGATCCTTGGCGATCGTTTCGGTGGCGGGCTCAAAAGCGACTACAGCGTTTCTTCCCTCGCTCGCTCTCACTGCATAGCCAACTGTGTGCCCCAGTCCGATTTTTGGCGCGAGAGCGCGCCACTGCGTTGGCTCATCATCAAAGGATGAGTTGAGTTGCGTTTGATGTAAATGCCGCAGTAAATCTCTTGTATCCTCAAAATAACGTCCATTCAACTCGGGACCCGCATTTTTCCGCGCGCGTTCATTCAACATAGCCAGAATGCAGTCAGTAAACCGCTTGTCCTCCGTGGGCAATTCGGGGCGCATCTTATCCTTCAACGCCTGTTTGAGATAAAGCTCATAGGCTTTGATCTTTACCAGCAATGCTTTTATATCAATCGGTAGCGGCTTGTTCCTGTCTTCTTCCGTAGTCTCGGTATTGTTATCGATCATGATTTTCTCTTCCCTGGACTTTGTGAACTCTTTTGCCGTTTCGTAATAGATGTCATCTCTTTGACGAGAAACACCATTGCTTTATGCCGTGAGCTTTAATCAGCAAGCGCAGAACTCCCTTTCAAGAAACAGCAAGATCGATGCCAGAGACACGAAGTTGAACAAAACATTAGGCATTGAATTTATATAACAATTTTTTCTTCATCATAGCGAGACATAGCGCCGTATTACAAACCTGGAACTTACGGAAGGATTCGACTTGCAGTAACAAAAGAAAGAAAAGCCATGACGTGGGCTCAGGTCATTAAGGGACTCTCGAACAATAAATTATCCATTTTGTCTGGCCGTGGCCGGCGCGCTTGGCGGACCAAAAACGTTGTTTAAGCCATGAACTCGTGTTTGTATACACCCAACACTACGCCTACGCCTTGTTGGAAAAGACCCGTCGATTGCCTACTGCGCACGCTTCACAAATCCTCGTGAAACTCTCGATGACTATCTTTATATCGTTTTTTTTCAGTTGGTTAAAAACGAATGCGCGATGCATCTCCTGGGTTGGCACGGCGCATGCTCTATTGTTTACCGAGCGCAACAAAATCTGCTCAGTATGAATTACCAACCCTTTATTTACTTTTAGGAGAACTGAAATGAAAGCACTGATGATCAAAGATCTTTCCCTGACCGAAGAAATGGACCGCAAGGCAATGGCAGCCGTACACGGTGGCGTGTCGCAAGGCATGTACTCGGAACCAAGC
>DATLHW010000411.1:0-3723 GCA_035539675.1 Burkholderiales bacterium
TTTCAGGCAAAGGCAAATAACGCAGTTTCGAACTTCGCCTTTTCGATAACCCCGGCCAATTCCGGGGTTATTGCGAAGTCCAGGGCAAGCAGCCCACCCTAAAATTCACATGAACCGCCTCTACGGCCTTGCCTCATCGCGGATTCCAATCAGCGTCCGGCGAGTGAAGTACTGAGGCAGGTATTTCCAGCTACATATTTCGAAGAACTGTTGCGCATTGATTTGCGGTGAAGCGGCAAAAACACGATACCACTGCTTACTCAATGGATCGCCTCGCCGTATGCGAGTATGCGCACTACCATCCTCGAAATGATAAACAGCTTCGCTTGCCGCAGTCGGAACGCAAAGCGTCAGCGCCAACACCAACAGAGCCCGATCACGAACTCGTTGACGACGCCACGCCGCCAACGTCTCCACACTACGAAGCATCAACACAAACAACGGCCCCATCGAAGCCCGCATGACAAAATCGGCGGTATCGCCGCCGAAAAAAGGGATCAGCAAGAGCAGTAATATCGAGGCGAGACACAAGGCGTCGGTGAAAATCTTCGTGCGAAGAATCAGCCCGAATACAGCCAACTCCACGACCAAAAAGCCAAGGAAATCGAGCGGCGACGCCAAGCGATCGATTGCGCAGTCCAGACACATGCTCCTACCCGGCATGTCGGTGGAAAGATAGGCCGCCACCAAGAGCGCGAATGCGCTGCCGCCTACTGCGGCGATAATGACATGCGGCGTGAACAGCCGCGACTCCTGCCGCATAAAACGGACCGCCACCAAGGGCAACAAGCCGATCATCCCGTAAGGCGACCACAACGCCAGCAAACCGAACGCCAATAACGACTGCTGCATGGACCGAGGGCTACGATCCAGAGTCACCATCGCAGCGACAAGAAACGTCGCAATACTTTGATGGGGGACCCACAGAAGCGCCGTCAGCATCGACGAATACTGCATCGGCTGCAGCGTAATGTTCGAAAACCACATTTCATAGTGAATGCCGAACCACTCATTCAGCACTCGCCCTTTAACGAGACGATAGGCGTTCTCCGCAAAGAAATCGGCGCCGGCGAATAGCAACAGCGCGAGCATTCCCCAAAAACACGCCACCCTGCCACGACTCGCAAGGGGCACGCCCACCATTCTGAAAACAAGAATAAAACCGGCGACAAACCATGCCGCCGTCGTCGTCCAAACGGGTAACACCGGTATAAGCTTGTGCATAGCCGCCGGCGGCAGATAGGCCGCGACATAAAACCGCAGATAGGCGATGGCGCCGTCCAGTTGAATCGCGACCGGCCATTCGTTGTCCGCGAGCGTGTTGATAAGCCCCCAATGCTTAATCCAGTCCCAAGCAAAAGGACCGGAGGGAAAGCCAGCAAGCCAAGCGATTCCAATTGCAGGGAGGAGCGCCAGTAGATATAGCCGCAGGTCATCGGCGCTCCCGGCGCCACGAACGCTGAGCCACATTGACACTGCCAAAATCAATGCAATCGGATAGCCCACCAACGGCGTGGAGAAGCTAAACAAGAACAGGAAGGCCGGTAACGCGAGATAAAAAAGCGATAACTGGAAAGCCGTCAAAGACCGGCGCTCCAGATAGAATTCGTCGCAAATCTGTTTTGTGAACGCCGACGTCTTCCCGTCGGCTACTGTCGTCCGCGCACTCATTGCTTCACGTCGCACGCGAATACGGTTCGCATTAGCTTGAATGTACCGTCAAGCAGCCCTCCCAGCGACGTCAGACGAAACCGCTCGCCGTCCTGCTCGATGGTTCCGGTCGCGCTCTGCTCAACCAAACGTTTCTGGACGCCGCCTCGCTCAAGAAAATCGCTGGTGAACCACTGTTGAATCTCTTGCTTATCAAGGCCGGCGGGGTTGCCGCCAATGTGGACGAGCATCTTCACCGTATACGCGCGATCGACGGTCGTCGGAACCGTAAAGACAAAGCTATAAATCAGAAGAAAGCAAAAGAAGGCGTCTTTTGCGGCGACGAATAGGGGTGACCCAAAGGCGCGCCAAGACATGGCGCCATAAATGACCGAAACAATGACTCCCAGCGCCAAACCCTGAAAGAAGAGAATGCCTTCTGGATAAATGTGGCGCCACGCAATGAAAACAACCAAAAACACGATGAACGAAACGACAATGCCTCTCATCGGGAATAGCCTCGACTAGTGCTCGAATTTCGTCTGAAAAAAGATCTGCAAAGCCCAGTTTTCATTCAAGCTCCAAATTAACTAGAAACGGCGATTGGACGTAGCCGAGTGTGCGTTTTCAGGCTGTCTGGCTAGGGTGTGGCAAGGGTTTCGAATTTTGTCGATAGCGCACAAGGCGAGGAATGCTCTGGGAGGGGGAACTCAACAACAGCTGGCTGAACGCCGGTAGTTGTTGAGTTCCTAACGTAGAACGCTATTTACGCATCGCCTTCTCTGCCGCCGTCAACGAATTCATAAATGACCGGCGTGAAAAAATTCGATCCGCGTACTGAAGCAAGGGCGCCCCTTGTTTCGGTATAACGATTTGATAATGCGAGAGCCGCCATAGTAGAGGCGCTATCGCAATGTCCAATATCGAGAACTCATCTCCCAATATGTACTTCTGCTTGGCAAAAATAGGACCAATCTTGGTTAACTGCTCGTTAATGATGTTTCGCGCGTTTTCTTGCTGTTTCGGCGTGCCGTGCTCCAAGATTTGCACTTGCGAAAACAACTCCTGTTCGAAGCGAAATAAATACAGCCGGGTACGAGCGCGCATCACCGGATCTGTGGGAATTAACTGGGGATGGGGAAAGCGTTCTTCAATATATTCGTTGATGATATTGGACTCAAACAAGACCAAATCCCGTTCCACCAATACCGGCACCTGATTATGCGGATTCAAGTCCGCCAACTTCGCAGGCTTGTTGAAGAGATCCACATCGATGATCTGAACATCGATGTCCTTTTCATGAAAAACGATTCGGCAGCGCTGACTAAAAGGGCAGGTAGTGCCTGAGTAGAGTGTCGTCATGGTGTTTATATTCCCCTAAAAACCCGGCGATGCTCCCGCCGGGGAATAGCATTGTTAATGTTTAAGCAAGACTGCCGATTATCCTAGAAACGGCGATTGGACGTAGCCGAATTACGATTTCATTGTTTGGGTCGGTTTTCCCTTCCGTAATGCCCGCGAACCCGTCTGTTCGCCCAATCGTTAAGAGAGATCACCCATACTGGCGCCCCCCAGCGTTGGCCGAATGGTATCGAGAAGCTTGACGTGGGACAAGGGAAAGGCCTGTGGCGGAAATATGCAGCAATGCCCCGAGACACCGTCCAGACAGACCTCCGTTTGATTCTTCGTCTTCGTCAGCGCCCTGGCGCGGCGGTGGCCCGGACCATCGATTCATTCAAGTCGACGTGCTTAATCTCCACTGTGCGACCGGTTGCGCATCAAGAGAATGTTCATCACCACGCAGACCACTAGATGTCGCTGTTCGCCGGCTTGTTATTCTTTGGCAAGCCCTCGTTTGAAGCACATATCAGTTGGAACTTGGATGGCGGCTCCGATAGTAAACGACAATTCCCATTTGATAGCCCCCATTGCAAGGACCGCGATTCTCCGCTGGTTGGCTCGCCATATTTCTCCTTCAAGGCCGCCAGTATCTTGGATTTCTTATCCTCACCGGTTTCGTCAACCTGAAACCCATTCAGTTTCCCATTCACAAAAAACACCACAATGATGTCC
>DATLHW010000412.1:0-4756 GCA_035539675.1 Burkholderiales bacterium
TGTGACGGGAATGTTGGGGATGTATATGCCATTCGTGACGTGATGCGCAACGCCTTTACCCGTGCCGTCGGCCTTAAGTGTGAAGGCGCCAATTTCGCTGAATGGAATTCCGCCAGCCGCCACATTGATTCCTTGAGCGGAGTAGCCCCATTTGCCGATAGCGTCGGTTACGTTGCATGCAGCTGCCTGCGTATTCAACGCCAGTGACAACAAACCCATGGTGGCCAGAGCGGACAACTTCGATGAAATAAATTTCATTGCTTCTTCCTCTATTAACGTTAGTGGTTAGTTTATCCCGCAGTGTAGAGCAGCCCCCCTTCGATCAGCCAATGTCCGTGCTGATTCTGCATGGTTCGCACTGCGAGCTATCATTCTAATCGAATCGCCCGGCTGTCACCCATTATTTTTTTTGTTGATCATGTGGCCATGGAGTGGGCTTAAGAAAAAAATGTTAACGGTAACGACCTCCGCGCTTGATGTGAAATAAGGGGAGGGGACGTTAGGGTGATCCGCTGTTTGGCGTCCGTCAAAGGCGGGAGCTTTATCGTTACGCTCGCGAATTGGCGTGCCCAAAAAAATGGCAGGCTCGATTCAGGCGCGAGGTCGGCGGAGGTTATGCAGGAGGCGGCTATTGCGCTGGGAAAAGTCTGCTCGCAATTTGACGCTTCAATTGCGAGCAGACTTGCTGATGCTAAACGCTCAACGTTTTCTCACGAATTAATTCATCACCCTGAGGTTGGTCGGAGCAGCCAAGGCTTTCACGGTTCCTCCGTATTCATACAGGCCGGCTTCCGGCGGGCTTGCCCGTAGTTTGCCGTCGCGATCCTTCGTCCAGGTGGCGATTCCGCTAATCGCGATGCCCGCATTGATCGCTGGACCACTACCGGAAGCCAAATGATAGTCGTTCCCGGCAAAGCTCGATGTGCTCACGCCGGCGAACTTCGGATCGTGTGCGATACCCACTTTATCGTGCGAGCCGACCCAGTTGGGCTTGTTCGCGTAACTGAACGTACTGCCGAAAGGCGTTTCGGCGAAGGTTTCGGAATCCGACGAACGCGGCACGAAAATGTTGTAGTCGCTGTCGATGGAGGTCGGCAGTCCGTCGGAGTTGTACGAGTACACGTTGGCGTATGCCTTGGGTTTGTATCCAATGCAGTTACGAAGCTTCGCCTTCGTGTATGCAGCCTTTCCGTCGTGGTTATGGGCGTAGATCATGAAATTTCCGCCATAGCCGTTCTGGCTCCCGTTGTGATGGGAGATGCAGTTGTAAAGCGAGCTATCGGCCCCGCCGTAAATGTTCCAGCCTGCCTGCGCATTGTTGAAGGCGACCGAGTTAATGTAGGTGTAGACATTGCTCGAACCGCCGCCGTTGCTGCCGAATCCATCTTCGCCGTTATCGTATGCGCTGGAGTCGATCACCGTGGCGCTGGTGTTGCTGTTATTACTGGTGGTCCCGAAGTCGAAGCCGTCGCGGCCGTTGTTGCGGGCCTTGCATCTGATGTAGCTGATGTTTGTCCCGCCGTAGAGGCCAAATCCGTGACGGATACCGCTGCCGTCATCGGTTTTTCCGTTGCCGTAAGCTTCGCTATCGATGAATTGACCATTGTTTGTCGCCTGATCCGCCAAGCCGCCAACGCCAAAACCCAGCGTGCCGTTGTCATGGGAGATCGTGTTGGATACGCGCCAGTTGTCGGAATAGGACATGTTGAGGCCGGTGTCTTTCGATCCCGCGATTTCAAGGTAATCGAAAACAATTCCTTGCTGACGGTTGCCGGAGCTTCCATAAGAATTGACCCCCAATCCATTCGCATTCTTTACGACGAAGCGTTTCCCAGCGCCAGCGCCTTTAATTTGAATGTGGCTTCTATCTTGAATGTGAATTAATCCACTCCATTGCTCAGGCGAAACGCCCGACATGTCGTAGGTGAAATTGCCGCTGCCCCAACTTGGGCTAACCTGAATGATGATCGGCGCGTTCGCACTTCCGTTGTTGTAGTACGTGCCATCGATCAAAAGCCGCCCGCCGACGGAGGAACCCATCGCGCCGCCCGCTTTCAGTTGGATCACGTCGCCGGGTTGCAACTTGGAGGAAGAACTGATGCTTCCCCAAGCGCTGCGTAACCACCCCGAGTTACCGGTATTGCGAGTGCCTGGAATGGTTTTCCAGGGAGATGACTGCGATGTGCCCGCGTTGGAGTCGTTGCCTGACGCCGGATCCACATAGTAGGTAGCGGCAAAGGCGCTCGATGCGTGACTGCTCCATATTGCGAGAGCCGTTATGACGAATGCTGTCTTGGCGATTGGGCCGAAAATCATACGTTGGGTGAGAGCTTGCTTGACTGTTGCCATTGATATCTCCTGCGCCCTGATGGCGGCGCCTATATATACATGGTAGGTAAACAAATCCTCGCGGGTGATTTTGATGTCACTCGACGCGCGAGATTCGGGCTAACGGTGCGTTGCGCCCGAAATCTCGTCGATAGGATCGTTATTCGTGTTACGCCTCTTTAATTCGTCGTGCTTGCAACCGAGGCATTCATGTCCGCTTGAATTTCAGTGGCTGTTAGCGGACGGTTGTAGATGCGGACTTCATCGATCAGGCCCTTGAAGTACTCGTTGTTCCAGATTCTGTTGCCGCCTATCCGAAGACGGCCTTCCGAAACTGCGATCGAGCCGGTTTGTTGCCGACTGGCGACTTGTGCGCCATTCATGAAGAACCGTTGTGTCGCGCCATCGTAGGTCGCCGCCAAATGTGTCCACGTATTAAGCGGCAACGATTTACCCGCGAAGACCGTGCGCTCACCACCCACGTAAACTGCTGACGAAGGCTGGTTCTTATCGGTATTCGCATACAAGTAATAGCTGGCGTTACCGGGTAACTCCTTCATGATGATGGTGCGCCAGCCACTCATCGTGGCGGTTGGATATACCCACGCTTCCAGGGTCATGCCTTTGGAAAGATCCAGGGATGCCGAGTCTTCGATGTTTACCCGGCTGGACGAGCCATTGAAGGAAAGCGCCTTACCGAAACGGCCATTGGCCCAGCTTGCGTCGGACAGGGTTCCCTTGTTGCCCTTTCCGGATCGGTCCGCGACAGTGGATCCTCCGCCTTCATCGAACGAGTACGCCGCAACCAAGCCTTGCCGAGCGGAAGTCGTCGAACCAACTGTGATGTAGCTGGTTTTTGTTTCGGTATCGCTGCCGGCGGCATTGGTTACCTTCAACGTAACGGAATACGTACCAGCGCTTGTGAAGGTGTAGGAGGGATTCTGCGCGGCGCTTGTGGCGCCGGAGCCGAAACTCCAGGCGTAAGCGCTGATCGTTCCGGTGGAGGTGCTGGTGAAGTTAACCGTCAGAGGCGCTGGTCCAGATGTGGCGCTGGCGGTGAAATTTGCTACCGGCGCTGTTGAACCTGGGTTCGGGGGCGGCTCCGACGATGATGCTGTAACGTTGATGAAGCCCGACTTCGTTTGCGTATTGCTTCCCCCGGGGCCTGTCACGGTGAGGCTAACCGAATAGGTTCCTGGCGTGGCGTATGAATGCGTCGGATTAACGGACGCGCTAACTCCGCCGTCGCCAAACTTCCACGAATATCCAGTGATGGAACCCGTCGAATTGCTGGTGAATGCGACGGACAGAGGGGCGACGCCTGATGTCGGGTTGGCCGTGAAATTGGCGGTGGGCGCGACGCTTGCGATCATGCTGCTCGCTTCGTTGGAGTAGTCGCTTTCGGTGCGAGACGCATCGTAAGCGGTAACGGCGAAGTAATAGCGCTTTCCATCGGATAGCCCCGTCACCGTATGGCCCGTTTTGTTGCCTACGTCCACCTTTCCGGTATAGGCGCCGCTCGTTTGTCCATAGTGGAGCATATAACCGACTGCTTCGGAACTGGCGCTTGCATCCCAGGCAAGAGATGCTTGGCCTGCGAACGCGAAGTTCGTGGCGAGTAGGAGAAATGCAAGGACGACTTGCGCACCTAACAGAAAACGCAAAGCTCTCAAACGATAAAAGTATGACAACAACATGATGATGCCTCCCAAATAAAAGTTCTGGAGAACGCCAAGGCCGGCCTGCAAGTACGTTGGGCTTTGGCTTCTGAACCTCACCTTTCCGAGGTGACTGTTTTCGTTTTCAACGGAAAGAATGATTAGTGTTAAAAAATTGCTGCGGTGGTCCTCCTAAAAATTGACGCAAAAAGATCCCTCCTCGTCTCGAAAGAGAGACGAACGCGATGGCGATTTCGCGCTACGCCGGGCGCTTGGAGAGGTATCTGAAATGAAAGGCGATAAACGTTTGTCTGGCTGTACGCGCCTTATGGCGGGCGTTACAGCAGACGTTTCGATGGGGGAAGGCAGAGACGGATAGGCCAAGCGGAGAGCTGCGCGTGAGAAGAAACAACGCGAACAAATTCCGAAACAACCGCGGAGATGCGGCTGATATTTTCAGTAAGCCCCCTGCAACTATTCGCGAATCTGGCAATCCCGCCATCGTATAGGCTTTGCGCCTACAGATCGGTGACTTTACGCCCCCAGCTCGCGCTGGGTTTGCCCTTTTCAGATTACGTACCCCTTACGAGCATGTAGCGTGCCATCACACGAGTCAGTTACTGAAACTCGGCGAATTAAATTTCGTGTTGTTGGACGACCACTTTGGATATGAATGATAAAAAGTTATGTAACCAAATATTTAGATATATGATCAAAACTGAAGGGGAGGGTGTTCTTTTCGTCGAGATAATCGTGACGCTGATCACACT
>DATLHW010000413.1:0-10100 GCA_035539675.1 Burkholderiales bacterium
AATGTACCAATTGGAAAGAATAATTCGCGGCGCTGGATCTGGTTTCGCCCGAGGCGATATTCAATCGCTTTGGGGATGCGAGCTAAACGCCTTCCGGGATGGCGCGCAGATCCTGCCCTCGCCAGCGCCATTTCCAGCGCCATTTAATGTTGTGGCGCAAAACGTTCGCTTGGCGCCTGTCGTAATCGAGGATGGCGGAACGGATAATCCCGACATCATTAGAGTGATATATGGTCGCGCCGACATACTTAACATCCCCGTCCAGATCAAAGGAACGCCATCCGCTACTTCGGTTAGCTTGCTTAATACCGTTGGGATAAGAAAAAACGATTTACTGCTTGCTTTCGAAAGTGGAAAAGAATGCACCATTGTGCAAGCCACCGATAACTTGGTAAAGGTGGATGCTGAGGATGTGGTCGACACGCTTCCCAATCCCATCAATCTTGGATCTGGCGCTTATAACAATAGCGCAACGGGTTTATCGGCCTATAGCAGCAGCGGACGCATCGTTGACATTGGCAATGCAACGGAGTCGGGTAGCCGACCTGGTTTTTTATTATTCGGCATCGACAATAGAAGTCAACTTGTCAGCTATGACTTGTTGAATTTAGATGATGTGTCACCTCCCGCGTCTCAACCAATAGCGGATAACATCGTCAATCTTCAAGGGGCCTATGGAATAGATAACAACGGAGACAACGTTGTGGACGTATGGGCCGCGCCTGTGAACAATTTCTCGGCGGATTCTTTAAGCGATGGGTCCCCAAAAGCCGCTAGCGCGTTGGCAAGTATCAAAGCAATTCGCTTGGCCATTATCGCGCGAAGCGCCCTTTTTGAGAGAGAGATGGTCTCCGGCCAGGATTGGTCTCTCTTCAGCGACAACGCGACAATAGAAGTAAAAGGAAAACTGACGAACGACGAGCGGCATTTTCGCTATCACGTCTTCGACGTTGTTATTCCCTTACGCAACATGCTGCTCATTCCGAATAGCTGAGCCTCCAGACTCCATTTAATCAAATCGACAAAGAATATAACGAATGCATCTCCATCAAAAAGACAACTTAGCCGGCATGAGGCAGAAACAAGAGGGTCTTATCTTGATGGTTGCGCTCATCGTGCTCGTCGCAATGACACTAGCTGGCATCGCTTTGGTGAGATCGGTAGACACGTCGAATGTTATTGCCGGAAACCTCGCATTCAAGCGTGGGACCGTGCAAGCGTCGGAGATCGCGCTCAACACCGCACGAAGTAAGTTTCAAACTGGAGGGGTGCTTTTCGGCGACGAGGTCAGAAACTTGGATAACAAAACGCAAAACTATTCTGCGGTCCAATTAGCCGTTAATAACCCGCGAGGCATTCCCGACATTTTGGTAAACAAAGCGACATTCGATAGTCAATTCACAGCTCCGCGAATAACCGATCCAAACACCAACGAGGAAATGCGCTACGTCATTGAACGCCTTTGCACACGCAGTGGGCCATCCGCACGGGAATTCTGCGCACTCGCGGATCAAACATCTATTAGCGGCTCGGACAATAAAAGCATTTTGGATTTGACGTCTCCGGTTCTCTTTCGTGTCACCGTACGAGTGGATGGTCCACGCAATACGGTCAGCTTTACCCAGACTACGTTCGTGCCCTGAGGTTCGATCAGATAGCTGAAAACAATCAATGGAGTCTTTTATGAACAAACCAATAATTAAAACTGTAAAACACACATTGACATGGCTCATGGCGGTACTTACCGCGTTCTTGCCAATGGGAAACTATGCGCAGGCAGCATTGACCGTACTCGCTGATGAGCCAACGGTAGCTGGCGCCTTCATACCGCCTAATGTCATGCTCGATCTATCTGTGGAGTTCCCTACCGGCCTTGTCGCCGCCTATAGTGATCATGAGCGCGTACAACTTACAGCGGTGGACGGCTCTCCGCGAAAATGTCCCGGACATATCAGCAACGAAGGCTTCTGCTACTTCAGGGATGTCACTTACTACGGGTACTTTGACCCAAACAAATGTTATGACTACAACCCGAACATCATCTCGCGCACGGAAGACGGCACTCGTGGTGCGTTCGTACCGGCAAGCAAAACCATCAATACCTTTCATGAGTGTTCTCAGAAGTGGAGCGGCAACTATCTGAACTGGGCGGCCACTCAGGCCATTGATGGATTTCGATGGGTGATGACCGGCGGAAATCGTTCAGTGGATACGACGACCACGACGATATTGGAAAAGGCGCGTGCGACAGGACAAGGGTACTATGGATTCTTTCCAATCAAGCGCGTGGGAGGCGCTCCTGTCAACCATAACGGCGTGACCATAGCTCCCGTCGAGCCTCGCACCGTTACGCCGTATAACACCCCAGTTCTTTATTTACATGTTCACAACGGCTGGCATCTGGCTGACCCTCCAGGCACACCGGCGGGATCTGGGGGATTTGTAATGGAAATAAGCACCATGAAAACCTTTCCGCCGGCCCCTGCCAGTCCGGACTTCACTCAATCATTCTTCGTCCGAGTAAAAGTATGCGACCCTTTCGCTCCTGGCGGACTGGAGCCAAATTGCACAAAATACGGATCAATCTACAAGCCAACTGGTGTAATGCAGGAGCGAAGCGCGGCTATGCGTTTTGGTGCTTTCGGTTATGCCCTAGAAAATACTCGGGAACGAGCTGGCGGCGTATTGCGCGCTCGCATGAAAGACATTGGCCCCCAAAAATTCATTCCTGGCGTCGGATTGGTTAATAATCCGACGACGCCGAGTGGAGGACGGGAATGGTCTCCAAACACAGGTATTTTTTTTGATAACCCTGATAGTAACGACGCCGTTGCCAGCGGAGTCGGAAATAGTGGAGTCATCAACTATCTTAATAAGTTTGGGAGAGAAAACGCTTACAAGGGATTTGATCCAGTGAGCGAACTGTACTATGAAAGTCTTAGGTATCTAAGAGGACTTAAAGCGCCTATTCCGGAGTATATTAAAGATATAACTCCCGCAATGCTTGATGGATTCCCTGTTATCAAAAACTGGGATGACCCACTCCAGTACTCTTGCCAGAAAAATTACATCATCACCATTGGTGATGAAAACACAAACTGCGATACGTTGCTACCCGGCAATTCGTTAACAGGTACTTGCAACAATCACGCCGGCCCCATCAGCCCCGCCGATCCCGCAATTAATGTAACCACTCTAACAAACAAGGTAGGACAACTTGAAGGTTTAGGTGACCTTGGGTCCATTTACCATCCATTTAATCGCGGTAACACCTATTACATAGCTGGACTTGCCTATTGGGCAAATACAAATGATTTCCGCCCTGACAATTCAGCTGACCCAAAATCCAAAGGCAAGCAAACCATCAAATCGTTCTTCATCGATGTGCTTGAAGAGCCCCTGGGAGGCCCGAGGCCCGGCGGCGTAAATCAATATTATCTAGCAGCTAAATATGGCGGCTTTGTAGACGAAAATAATAATGGCGTCCCCGCCAATTCAAAAACATTCGACAAAGACGGCAATGGTATTCCAGATAATCTTTTCGGAGCAAACCAACCCGATCAACTGGCGAAGTCGCTACGACAAATCTTTGAGAAAATCGCCGCCGAAACATCGGCCGGCACGGGCGCAGGCGTGGCCAACCCTAATTTCGATACGGACTCCGCCGGCAATAGCGTGTACCAAACTTACTTTACGCCTGGCGATTGGAGTGGCGATGTCGAAGGGGGAATCCTGGACATTAATGAGGTGGAAATTACCGATGGCGCAGGTGTGAAGAGGAATACATTCACCTCTAAATACACAAAGTCCTGGAATGCTCAAGAAAAACTCGACCTTGCAACGGCCGGAAATGGCTGGAAGAACCGAAAGATCGCCACCATAAGCAATGGCGTCCCCGTTCAGTTCCGACGAGCCAGCTTGTCAACCGCTCAGCGAGCAGCGCTAGGCTCAACGACGCCTGAGCAAAACAACATGATTGACTACATCAGCGGAGATCAGGCCAAGGAAGGAAGCACATTCCGGGATCGGGCGCACATTTTAGGTGACATCGTGCACTCCAAAGTAGTTCCAGTTGCCGATAAAACCGCGCTTTACCAGGAATACGCGAACCCTGGATACGCAGCGTTCAAGGCAAAAACACGCAAAAAGATGGTGTACGTCGGCGCGAACGATGGCATGTTACATGCGTTCAATGGCGAAACCGATCTTACAAAAGATCCCAAGGGAGGCGAAGAGGTCTGGGCATACATTCCAAGCTTAGTCATTACCGGTCCCAGTGGAACTCCGTCGGTTGATGGCCTCGCTGCCTATGCGTCGCCGACCACTCCCTATTTGCACCATTATTATGTGGATCAAACGCCCGAAGTGCGGGACGTGGATTTCTCCAAGACCGCCGATCTTCTGACTCAGAAATTAGCTCCAGATTGGCGCACGATTCTAGTTGGCGGTCTCGGTAAAGGCGGCAAAGGATTCTATGCGCTAGACGTAACCGATGGCGCCAACGCCGGCAACATAAATGCTGTAACCAAGAAGGTGTTGTGGGAATTTACGGACTCTGACATGGGATTTAGTTATGGCCGTCCTGTTATCGTAAAAACGGCGCCGCATGGCTGGGTAGTGCTTTTCACCTCAGGCCACAACAACGTATCCGGCGGCAACGCGGGAAAAGGTTTCCTATACGTTGTTAACGCAAAAACCGGGCAACTAATCGACAAAATTGGAACTGGCTCGGGCAGCGCCGCAACGCCTAGCGGATTGGGAAGGGGAACAGCATTCATTCCAAACTTCGATGATTTCACCGCCGATCAATTTTACGTTGGCGACCTCCTGGGCGACCTATGGCGATTCGACTTACGGAAGTTAAACTCAAGTGGCAAATATCCAAAGCCATCCCATTTTGCCGAATTGAAAGGTCCTACTGGCCAACGGCAAGCGATTTCGGTGGCTCCCCAAGTTGAGATCGCACGAAACGGCCGCGATCGTTGGGTATTTATCGGGACAGGCAAAGACCTCTCTTCCACAGATGCAAGTGAGCCACAGCAACAGACGATGTACGCGTTTAGGGACGGAACCAAGGCTGATCCTCTCGACATACCCGGCAGTCCGCAAAGTCGAAGCGATCTGAATGCCGTAACCGACTTGACTAAGGGCATTCCGGCGCCTGAACAAGGTTGGCTTTTTGATCTTCCAGGCGGCAGTCAGGCCACAGGTAGGGAGCGCATCATTCTGGATTTGGACGCTAATAGCGGAGTCATAAGTTTCGTAGGCAATATCTCCAGCAATGATCCTTGCAGCGTCGGCGGCACTAGTAATGTTTACGCCACCGAATATGACACTGGACTCACCGTACTACAGAACGAACAACGGAAACCCATACCCTCCATTACAGGGGCTGCGGTCGTAGGCGCGAAGCTTATTTCGGTAAATCGCAAACTATCTATTCTTATTACCGACTCGAAAGGCAAACAGAGTGTACCTACCGCGGAGTTGAGGACGCCGGCCTTCGGTTCGGCAGTCATGAACTGGCGAGAGATTCTTGAGTAACTTTTCTTAACGTGGAACGGGCGCCCAAAGCGCCCGTTTTTATTTCCCGACACATTTCAGACTCATCAAAACGATCGCTATTATCGTTAACTCAACACACCTCAAATAGATGGCGATTTCTTGGAGCCTTTGCCCGCTTCGGCGCGCTTTCGCCGCACGTCCTTGGGATCGGCGCTCAGGGGCCGATAGATTTCCACCCTATCCCGATCCCGTAAAAGCGCATCTAGCTTCGTTAGTTTTCCAAAGATGCCCACTTTGCTCTTGGCAATATCGATTTCCGGAAAAAACCTCGCAATGCCCGACTGTTCGATCGCCTCACTCACTTTAGCGCCTACTGGAACCCTAACCTCAATAATCATTTGCTGATCAAGCCGTGCATAAACAACTTCCACCGCAATTTCGTGACTCATGCGCCCGATCCCGGGCCATACTTCGCTTCCGCACGCGTTACGAATGCCTCGACAAAGGTATTGGCGATATAGCTAAACACCGGCCCGACAATTTTTTGAAGTAACTTGCTCGAGAATTCGTATTCCAGTCGAAATTCGACTTTGCACGCCCCCTCCCCCAAAGGTTTGAAACGCCAATGGCCAATCAGGTGTTGAAACGGCCCTTCCTGCAATTCAATATGCATCCACTCCGGCGGCTCCTTGCGATTCCGGGTGGTAAAGCTCTGGCGTATGCCGTGGTAATCGATATTAATGGTGGCTAGGGTAATCGATTCGCTTCTCTCAATTAAATGAGTGCCCCCGCACCAAGGCAGGAATTTTGGGTAATCCTCCACCCCATCCACCAGAGCGAACATTTGCTCGGCGGAGTATTCAACCAAAACGGATTTATCGATTTGCGGCATGGGATTGATCTATTCAATTAAGACTGCGAGAGACTCTCGCCAAGAAAAGCCGCTAAAATACCCGATCTTTATTGGGAAACATACGATTTAATGAGCATTGCACAGAACAAAAAAGCCTTTCACGATTACTTCATCGAGGAAAAATTCGAGGCAGGCATCGTCCTGCACGGATGGGAAGTCAAAGCCATTCGTGAAGCCCGCGTTCAGTTGAAGGAAGCCTACGTTATTGTCGGCAAGGGCGAGTTGTTCCTAATTGGCTCGCACATCAGCCCCTTACCGACCGCCTCCACCCATATCGATCCGGACCCGGTTCGAACTCGCAAGCTGCTCATGCATGCCGAGGAAATAAGCAAACTGATCGGAAAGGTGGAACGGGCCGGTTACACGCTGGTGCCGCTCGACCTGCACTACAAGGGCGGGCGAATCAAGCTGGAGATTGGTCTCGCCAAAGGCAAGAAGCAACATGATAAGCGGGAAAGTGAGAAAGATCGGGAATGGCAAAGGGAACGGCAGCGGTTGTTACGCAATAAATAACGCTCGAAACCACCAATGACAGAGGAGCAAACTTGCTCCTCTGTCATATCAGATCACTAAACTTCGCCGGCAAAGGACACTAACGCCTGCTTCAGTTCGTCCTCCGAAATCTTTGGCGCAAACATTCTGATGAATTGTTGCGTGTAGCCCCGAAGAAAGTTTCCCTTTCGGATAGCCAAGCGAGTCGTATTCGCCTCAAACAAATGACTCGCATCCAAAAGCCTTAGACCTTGATCCTTGCTCGGGTCATACGCCATCGATGCGATGATGCCGATGCCCAGACCCAGCTCGACGTAAGTCTTGATCACATCGGCATCAATGGCGGTCAGCACAACATCCGGAACCAAGCCGGCCGAGCCAAACGCCTGGTCGATGTGGGATCGTCCAGTGAAAGACTCTTCGTAGGTAATAATCGGGAACTCAGCAACGGCGTCAAGCGTGAGTTTTGGAAGGCGCGTTAACGGATGTCCCGCCGGTACAATAAAAGCGTGATGCCAGCTATAGCATGGAAACGTGAGAAGCTCGGCAAACTTATCCAGGGACTCCGTAGCAATGCCGATATCCGCTCGTCCTTCCGACACCATCTCGGCGATCTGCTGCGGCGTGCCTTGATGCAATCCCAGATGAACGCGGGGAAATGCTTCCTTGAACTGCTTGATCACTTTCGGTAGCGCATAGCGGGCTTGCGTATGCGTTGTCGCAATCTCCAACCTGCCTTGCTCACTTTTCGAGAATTGCTCCGCAATTTGTCGCAGGTTATGAGCATCCATTAGCACGCGTTCGACCACATCGATTAACGCCTTACCGGGCTCGGTTAATCCTAATAACCGTTTGCCTCGCCGCACGAACACCTCGACGCCCAGTTCATCCTCAAGCTCCTTAATAGCGCGGCTTACGCCCGGTTGGGTGGTGAATAACGCGTTAGCGACATCCGTGAGATTAAAATTGCGGCGGACCGCTTCACGTACATAGCGCAACTGTTGGAAGTTCATGGTTGCACTCTGCTTTTCTCATTTCCTACCTGATCTTTCGGAAAAACTCGCACGCTTACTGGTCGGACCAATACAATTTCGCCCTCCTGCAAATTAAGCTCCCTCACCCGTTCTCTCCCAAGCTCGGCTTCTACCAACTGGCCATCATCTTCCAAAATCAACTCCACGCGCGCGCTTGGGCCAAGCGATAAGACGCGACGCACTCGAGCAGGCAATCCGCCACCATCGCCGCCCGGACGAACCACATCAATCTCATGCGGACGAACGTAACCGATGGCAGGTACATCGTGATCCAACGTATGCTGGTCCAACTCAAGTGCGTGACCGCCGACCTGTAAAGTTCTGCCTCGCACTCGTCCATGGAAGAGATTGACCGAACCTAGGAAGGAGTAAACGAAAGGTGTTTTTGGCTCGTCGTAAACTGCTTCCGGCGTGCCGATCTGCTCCACATGACCGTGATTCATCACAACCACACGGTCCGCCACCTCCAGCGCCTCCTCTTGATCGTGAGTCACGAAAATGCTCGTGACATGAAGATCATCGTGAAGCCGCCGTAACCAGCGCCGCAATTCCTTCCTCACCTTGGCGTCCAAAGCGCCAAACGGCTCATCCAATAGTAAGACTTTCGGCTCCACTGCGAGCGCCCGCGCGAGCGCGATGCGCTGCCGTTGACCGCCTGAAAGCTGTGACGGATAGCGATCAGCCAACCAATCCAACTGCACAAGCTCCAACAACTCATGAACTTTCTTGCGAATCTCCGCATCGCTAGGTCTAATGTTCCGAGGCTTTACCCGTAATCCGAAAGCGACGTTTTCAAACACCGTCATGTGACGGAATAACGCATAGTGCTGAAACACGAACCCAACCTGACGTTCGCGCGCGCTTTGCTCGGTTGCGTCCTCGCCTTCGAGCAATACAGTTCCGCTATCGGGAACTTCCATCCCCGCAATGATGCGCAACAGCGTGGTCTTGCCGCAGCCGGATGGCCCCAGCAACGCGGTGAGTTCGCCGCCAGGGAATTCCAGCGACACATTATCAAGCGCCACAAAACTGCCGAAACGCTTGGCGATATTACTTACGGAGATGCTCATTGCGGCGCCTTTTCTGGAGAGACTTCTTCGAGTTCGCGTCGACCTTTCCATTCGACTATCGATTTCAGCACAAGCGTCACGAAAGCAAGTGACGCCAGTAGCGAAGCGACAGCGAAGGCTGCGACGAAGTTGTATTCGTTATAAAGAATTTCGACGTGGAGCGGCATGGTGTTTGTCAATCCGCGAATATGGCCGGAAACAACCGATACCGCGCCGAACTCGCCCATTGCCCGGGCGTTACAGAGAATAACCCCGTACAGCAAACCCCATTTGATATTAGGCAACGTCACATGCCAAAACGTTTGCCATCCGGAGGCGCCCAACACAAGGGCCGCTTCCTCCTCCTCGGTTCCTTGCGCCTGCATCAGCGGAATCAATTCGCGAGCAATAAAAGGAAAGGTAACGAAGATCGTCGCCAACACAATACCGGGCACGGCGAAGATAACCTTGAAGTCATGCTCCGAAAGCCACGGTCCGAACCAGCCCTGGGCGCCGAAAATCAATACATAAATAAGGCCAGAGACCACTGGCGATACCGAAAACGGCAAATCGATCAACGTGATCAGCATCTGCTTGCCACGAAAGTCGAACTTCGCAACAGCCCAAGAAGCAGCGACGCCGAAAACCAAATTGGCCGGCGCCGCGATAGCCGCCACTGTCAGCGTCAATTTAATCGCGTCCCAGGCGTCGGGCTCTTTGATGGCGGTCCAATAAGCGCCCCATCCCTTACGCAGCGCCTCCGCGAATACTGCGATTACAGGGACGAACAGCATCAGCCCAAGAAACGCCAACGCTAAACCTATAAGCAACAATTTCACCGCCGGACTTTCCGTCGTGGCGATATGCCGGCGCGTCGTCACCGCCAACGGTTTCAATGCAATGGTAGCCGCCATGCTAGTTCCCCCTCGCGCCGCGCCGCTGCGCCCACGCTTGTAACGCATTAATAATTAAAAGCAGAAAAAATGACGCAACCAACATAACGACTGCGATGGCCGTCGCCCCGGTGTAGTCATATTGCTCAAGCTTGGTGATGATCAAAAGAGGCGTGATCTCCGACACCATTGGCATATTGCCAGCGATGAATAT
>DATLHW010000414.1:0-8393 GCA_035539675.1 Burkholderiales bacterium
GAATGGCCATGTCGCGTTGTCGCGTCTAGCCAGCCAGCTTAAAAAACGCACACTCGGACGCGTCCAACTGCGGAATCTAGGATGATCGATCCCATTCAGGCATTCATGCAGGCCAATGCCCTGCAAACGCCGCTGTTTCCACCCGAAAGCCGTTACCACGGCATCGCCAGCGCGCAGATGACGAGGCCGGATGGCGCCACGCTCGTTTACCTGCGTCGCCGTTTCTTGCCGCAACCGGAACAACTGGCTTTATTGCAGGAGCACGCAGTGGTCGAGGGTGATCGCTTGGACAACCTCGCCGCGCAATATATCGGCGACCCGACGCAGTACTGGCGAATCTGTGACGCCAATGGGGCCATGCGGCCGGATGAGTTGATCGAAACTATCGGACGGCGTCTGCGCATTACCCTGCCGGAAGGTTTACCTGGGCAAGTAGATGGCTAACAAGGGCATCCATATGACACTGATGATGGGGCCCATTATTCCCCTGCAGGCGCCGGCAGTGGTTATGGATGCGCTTGATAGCGTGGAGGTAACAACCGCTGCCGGTTCCACCAGCGGTTTTCAAATGAAACTTCAATGCGACAGTCGATCAACCTTGAACCGGATTTTTATTATCCTGGGCGCTCAATCGGTGACGCCTGTACTACCGGCATTGCGCATCCTGTTGGTAGTGACGATTAACGGCACAGCGCAGCCGTTATTTGATGGCGTAGTGGCCAATGTACAAATGCAACCGAGTCTCCGCGGATCGGCGGGTAGTATCACGGTGACCGGCGAGGATTTGACGCGCGTCATGGATGGCGTCGACTGGAGCGGCCTGCCGTTCCCGGCCATGCCCATCGAGGCGCGGGTGGCTTTGATCTGCGCCAAGTATGCGCCGTTCGGGATCGTGCCCTTGATTGTTCCCACGATTTTCTTCGATGCTCCAATTCCCATTAAAGAGATTCCTGCTCAAGAAGGAACGGACCTCAGCTACATTCAGGACTTGGCGGCTGAGGTTGGTTACGAGTTTTATATCGAGCCTGGCCCGGTGCCTGGAACCAACGTGGCTTACTTCGGGCCCGAGATTAAAGTCGGCATCCCGCAGCCGGCCCTTAACGTCGACATGGACGGGCTAACCAATGTGGAATCGATTAACTTCAGTTTCGATCCCACGCAAGGCGTGCTACCGGTTGTGTTCATCCAGAACAAGCTGACGCGGCTACCGATCCCGATTCCCATCCCGGACCTCAACCCGCTGCAGCCCCCACTCGGACTGTTACCGACCCCCATCGCCAATGTACAGTTCCTCAAGGACACCGCTAAGCTGAGCCCTTTGAAGGCCTTGGAGCGCGGCGTGGCGAAAGCGGCGGAGTCCCAAGATGCGGTGACCGCCAATGGATCTCTGAATGTGCTGCGCTATGGTCGGCCGCTCAAGGCGCGACAACTGGTTGGCGTGCGCGGTGCAGGCATGGCCTATGACGGGCTATATTTTGTCAAGAGTGTCACCAGCACACTCAAGCGCGGCGAGTTCAAACAGCAGTTCAACCTGACTCGCAATGGCCTGATCTCTACTGTCCCCAGGGTATCGCCATGAACCTAGATTCCGCAGTTGACCGCTTACTGCACATGGAAACATATTGTATGGGTAAGCATTTTCGTTCTTTTGATCTTCACCAAAAGGGTGAGCACGCTACGCACCCGATTGCACGTTTTCCGGGCTACCGGGCGTTGTTGCTCCGCCTTGCATGGAATGGCCATGCCGCGTTGTCACGCCTAGCCCGGCAGCCCGGAAAACGCACACTCGGATGCGTTCAACTGAGGAATCTAGGTTGAACCGCCCAGGACGAAAATATTACGGCAAGTACCGCGGGGTCGTATTGAACAACATCGACCCGTTATTAGAAGGACGGTTGTTGGTGCAAGTCCCGGATGTTGCCGGACTTGCTCCCACCACTTGGGCAACTCCCTGCGTGCCGATCGCCGGCGCGCAGAACGGGATGGTGGCAATTCCCGCCATCAAATCCGGTGTATGGGTGGAATTCGAACAAGGCGACCCAAAACATCCGATCTGGGTCGGTTGTTTTTGGGGTTCCGCAGTAGAGATTCCCGCGCTGGCAAGACTTACGCCCCCGCCCTTTCAAGCCATCACCTTTCAGACGCTGAAGCAAAATGGCATCACCATTAGCGATCTGCCGGGGCCAACCGGAGGGATCATTCTGAAAAGCGCAACGGGCGCCACGCTCATCGTTAACGACACGGGTATATATATTCAAAACGGCAAGGGAGCCGTCATCACGCTGTTAGGCCCGATCGTGGACATAAACAACACAGCACTGACGGTGAAGTGACCATGCCAGGACCTCTCCTACATCTTGGCGCGACGGTGCTCTGCTCTCACGGCGGCATGGCGACGCCTACCGCGCCTAACCCGAGGGTGCTGGTGAGCGGCCAACCGACGGTCACCATGGCGGCGCCGTATGTGATCGCTGGATGTCCATTTAATGTCGTCGTTCCGGTACCGTGTGTGACGGGTCAGTGGGCTGTCGCGGCCACGCGAGTATTTTCCAACGGGCAGCCAGTTGTTCTGATGGATAGCGTTTCGACCTGTATCCCAAATGGCACGCCAATGTTGCCGCTGATGGCCCAAACCCGTGTGATTGGCATGTGATATGGCTACCAACGTGCGCTACCCATACCAGTTCGATGCCCGAGGCCGTACCGCGACCACCGACGAAGACGCCTGGATTCGCGGACTTATCGAGCAGGTGCTGTTCACCGCGCCCGGTGAGCGCGTGATGCGCCCGGATTTTGGCTGCGGACTCGCGCAACTGGTATTCGCGCCGAACAGTCCGGAACTCGCAGCGACGACGCAGTTTCTTGTGCAAGGCGCGCTGCAACAGTGGATGGGGAATCTGATTACGATTGAAGCCGTAGAGGTGCGGGCGGAGGACTCGACACTGCGTGTGGCTGTGCAGTACGTCGTGCGGCGAACGCAGGACCGACAGATCGCAGAATTTTCTCGCGGAGGAGTGGGAGCGTGATCTACCATTGTTGCGATCAATTGCGCCGAAATCAGGTTGCGGCCCATTCGCCGCTCAACGGTATTGATTACCTCGAAGTCATCGATCACGATTTGCCGGAAGACGACCCGCTGCGACAGCGCACGCTTTTATTGCGATTGTTGAAGCCGATAACCGGCTTGTCGGCAAAGAACCTGAAGCTCACCGGCGGCGAACGCATCCGAAACCTTCGCATCGAATGGGCGGAAGTCGCCACACCCACGCCTCAACAGGTATCCAGACCGGACGAAGCCGGCCCAGCGGCAGTGATCGCTTTACTTCCCTACCCGAAAAATGTTCTGGTGATCCGCACCGACGCCACCGGGGATTTCTCCACCTATCGATTGCAATTGGTGCGGGCGCCGGACGATTCGCGCCCGCCGAAGGATTTTGATCCGAGGCTGGTCGAAGTGGCGTTTTCGTTCAAGGTGGAATGCCCGAATGGCTTCGATTGCAAAACGGAGCAAGTGTGCCCTGAAGAGGCTCGTGACATTCCCGACATTAATTATCTCGCGAAGGACTATGCCAGTTTTCGGCGCTTGATTCTGGATCGCTTGACGCATTTGGTTCCTGATTGGCGCGAGCGCAGCGCGGCGGACTTAGGCGTTACGCTGGCCGAATTGCTGGCGTATGTTGGCGACCATTTGAGCTATGCGCAGGATGCGGTCGCCACCGAAGCGTATCTGGAGACCGCGAGACGGCGAACCTCACTGCGCCGCCATGCGCTGCTCGTCGACTATCACATGCACAACGGGTGCAATGCGCGAGTTTGGTTGCAGTTGCAGGTGAGTGCGTACGAAATGAGTCTCCCTAAACAGGGCACGCGTTTTTACACGCGTATTCCGGGTTTGCCGCCGCGCATAGTCCCCGATTCGCGGAGCGACAGGGAGGCGCTACAGCAATCGCCGACCGTTTTTGAGCCGATGCATGAGTCGACTTTGTTCGAGGCTCACAACGAAATCCGGATTTACACCTGGTTTGACCGCAATTGCTGTTTACTCAAGGGAGCTACACGGGCGACTCTCGTGGGGCATCTACCGAACTTGATTGTCAAGAAAGACGAGAAGGATGAGACGCCTCCATTCAATCTTCTTCTTTTGGAGGAAAAAAGAGGACCGATAACCGGCAGCATAAGCGACGCCGATCCAACACGCCGTCACATTGTGCGCTTGACGTCTGTGGATTGTTTTTCCATTGATGATCGAAGCAAACCGCTGACCGATCCGTTAACGGGTGTATGCATCACCGAAGTGACTTGGGCGAAAGAAGATGCGTTGCCGTTTCCGCTGTGTGTTTCCGCGACTACGGATGAAAAACACGATTCCAAGTTCATCGAAGATGTCAGCGTGGCGCACGGCAATGTCGTGTTGTGCGACCATGGCATGACGCTGTCGGATAAGGAGCCTTTAGGAATCGTTCCGGCGTCCGTTTTGGGTTATCGGCATGCCGCTTCCAACTCGCGTTGTTTACCGCTAAAACCCGATCCGGTTCACCCACGCTTTAATCCCAAACTTGCCAAGGGTCCTCTGACATTTGCTGGCCGGGTCGAGAAAGTGACGCGCGCGTCCGGCGACGTGGAAAAGCGCGAGTGGAAGCCCTTCGATTCTGAAAAGCCTGCGAGCGACGCAATGCGTTGGCGTGAGCAGGATGCGATTGCGAACCTCACATTGGAAAGCGTATTAGGTTCGCCTCCTGAGAAGTGGATCTCCGTTCGCGATTTGCTCAATAGCGAGGCAAGCGATCACCATTGTGTGGCGGAGGTTGAGAACGATGGGGCGACGAGCTTGCGTTTCGGTAACGACCAATTCGGCAAACGGCCGGAAGCAGGCAGCGTCTTTACTGCGTCATACAGAGTGGGCAATGGCCGTGCGGGAAATGTAGGTGCGAAAACCGTTGCGCATGTGGTCTCAACCGTTGACGGAATCACTGGCGTACGCAATCCGCTCGCGGCGCGTGGCGGGCTTGAACCGGAATCCGCAGCGGAAGTTCGGCGGCGCGCGCCGCAGGCTTTTAGGCGGCAGGAACGCGCCGTTACGCCGGAGGACTATGCCGAAGTCACGACGCGTTCACCGGGCGTTCAACGCGCCGCCGCCAGCTTGCGTTGGACGGGTAGCTGGCACACCGCTTTCATCACGGTTGATCGAGATGGCGGAGTCCTTCTTGATGACGAGTTTGAAAGCGAGTTGGCGCGACACGTCGAACGCTACCGCATGGCGGGGCAAGACGTGGAATTCAATGACCCTATCTACGTGTCGTTGGCGATCGATCTCCTGGTTTGTGTAAAGCCGGATTACTTGCGCAGCCAGGTTCGTAAATCGCTACTTGACCTATTGAGCAATCGCACACTGCCTGACGGTCGCCGAGGTGTTTTTCACCCGAATAACCTGAGTTTCGGACAGACGGTATACCTTGGCCCGATCTATGCCGCCGCACATGCGGTTGAGGGTGTTCATTCGGTACAGGTGACGCGCTTTTCTCGTCAGGGCGACGATAAGGATGGTCGTCCACTCGCCGATGGTTTTCTGAAGCTCGGACGGCTGGAGATTCCGCGCTTGGATAACAGTCCAAACTTTCCCGAGCACGGGCTCCTGGAACTGCAACTGTATGGAGGCAAGTGATCCTAGATGAATGACTTGCCAATAACAGATTGTGGTTGCTGTTTGGGGATCGACACGGAAACGCCTGCGCGCATAGACAACCCGCCAGGTCTGCCGGCGATTCGCTACCGTGCGGGAGATTACTCACAATTCCGCGAATCTTTGCTGGCGCGGCTTTCCAGCTCAGAACTACCTGCGCTGGCGAGACTGACTACGCGCGACGACGTAGATTTCACCATCGCACTGTGCGAGGCGACCGCGACCATGATGGACGTGCTCACGTTTTATCAGGAGCGCATCGCCAACGAAAACTATTTGCGTACGGCAACCGAACGTGGGTCGGTGCTAGAACTGGCTCGGTTGGTTGGATACACACCATTACCGGGAGTGGCGGCGTCAAGCCATCTTGCATTTACGCTGCAAGAATCCCCCGGAGCACCCGCCCAGGCCGCTGAACCGGTGACGATTCCCGCCGGGACGCGAGTGCAAAGCGTGCCTGGGCCGGGAGAGCAGGCGCAGACTTTCGAAACGATCGAGCCGGTCGAATCACGCGTGGAGTGGAACGCCATTCCGGTGCAGACAGCGGAACGTAGGCGACCCCAATCAGGCGATACGGATTTGTGGTTAGAGGGCGTGGCGAATCAGATTCAAGCGGGAGATGTCTTGCTGTTTGTGAGCGGTAGCGACCGATGGAATATTCGCCTGCTAACTTCAGTTGACCTGGATCGGGACAACAACCGCACCCGACTGGAATGGAGCGCGACGCTCGAAGACACTTTATCCACCGATGCTACGAGTCAATCCGGAGTCAAAGTTTATGTGTTTCGGCAGAGGGCTTCTTTGTTTGGTCACAACGCGCCGGAGCCGCTGATGATGACTACCGTTACGACCGCAACCACTAAATTTGAATTCGTCGAGGGTCGCAGCCAAACGACCACCGCCACCGAAGGCGGTCCTAAGGGACTGAAGGGAGGGAATGAGGTGTGGCATCAGTTTGAAATTCAGAACGGGGAAATCGATCTCGACGCGGCTTATCCGAAGATCATTCCTGGAAGCTGGTTTGCCCTGGTAAGTAATACGAAAAAGCAATCCAATTCAGGCTTGCAAGGGGATGTGGAGCTTCTTTGTGTAAAGCAGGTGGCCTTTCCATCACTAAATAGGTTTTCTCTCACTGGAAAGGCTACTGTACTGATCCCGGATGCAGACAAAAACCTTACCAACTTTTTTGATCGCCGTAAAACGCTGGTTCTTGCCCAGTCAGAATTATTGGTGACTTCACCGCATCCGCTGTTTTCTCCCGTTTACGGAGAGAAAGTGAGTCTGGCCACCTTAAATCCCGGACTCTTGTCGGGCCGTCTACTGGCGGTTTACGGGAAAAGGCAACGGGTCGTGATACTCCCAGGCGCCAAACCGCTGGACCTGAAGTTCAGTGGCGAACCGAACGTCGCTTTGGCAGCGGGTGATTCCTTGATACTAACCGCCGCGCCGGAACTAGCAACAGGCGCCGCAATAGCCCCGGATGAGTTCGAAAAGAAATTGACCGCAAAGCACACCGAACTCATCAGTCTTCGAGTTCAGCACGAAAATGGCCGAATCGGTCAATTGATCGCGCCGGCAGATCGTTTGCGATTGGAACGTTCGAACAAAAAAGACTTGGAGGTTGCCGAAATCGTTTCCATCGACGAGATCATTTCTGGCGATGATCCCGTAACCACTTTCAAACTCAAAAAACCGCTGCGTTACTGCTACGAGCGGGCATCGGTTCGCATTAATGCGAATCTCGCCAAAGCCACCCACGGTGAAACCGTTAACGAAATTCTTGGGAGCGGCGATACGCGTCTACGCAACGCCAACTACGAATTGAAGCAGTCGCCCCTTACATACGTCAGCGGGAATACCCCATCGGGTCGTCAGTCTACCCTGGAAATAAGAGTGAACGATCTTCGGTGGAAAGAAGCGCCCTCTCTCTATGGACGAGGCCCGCATGATCGGGTTTACACCACACTGACTGACGCTGAAGCGCATACAACCATTCGCTTCGGCGATGGCGACGAAGGCGCTTTGCCACCCTCAGGGGACCACAATATTCGGGCTACCTATCGCAAGGGGCTGGGATTTGCCGGCAATGTCGCGGCGGGCAAACTCACTACATTGTTGACCCGCCCGCTGGGCGTGTCCGGGGTGAGCAATCCGGAAGGCGCCGCCGGCGGCGCCGACGGGGAGAATCGGGACGCGGCCCGCGCCAATGCGCCGCTAGGAGTCCGCACACTGGACCGCGCGGTTTCGATTCAGGACTATCGAGATTTCGCCAGGGCATTCGCGGGCATTGCCAAGGCGCATGCGCTTTGGATCGTATTCGGACCAGCACGTGGTGTATTCCTTAGCGTTGCAGGGGAGCATGGCGTTCGGGTATCTGAGGACAAAGACGCCTTTGACAAACTGCTAAAGGCATTACGGGATTTTGGGGATCCGTTGGCGCCGCTTCGAGTGGTTGATTACCGACCAGTACAGTTCCGTCTTCAAGCAAGCATAAAAGTTATCGCGGACGCCGACCCGGCCATCGTTCTTCCCAAAGTAGAAGCGGCGTTGCGCGAAGCATTCAGCTTCGAGCGACGAGAATTTGGTCAGGGCGTGTCAGTTGATGAAGTAATCGGAGTCGCTCAAAGCGTTGGCGGCGTGGAAGCCGCTTATTTGAGCAAACTCTATCGCAATGACATTTCGCCGGGCGGCTTAACGCCTCGTTTGCCCGCAA
>DATLHW010000415.1:0-8525 GCA_035539675.1 Burkholderiales bacterium
CGACCACATCGGCCGGTTTCGCAAAATGCGAGTTTACGAGCGGGTAGGCAATCGCCTGATTGCGCTTGTTAGCTCTGGCAATCTATCTATTTCCCAGAACGCGGTGAACCTGTTCGAGCAGCGGTCGAAAAACCAGCAGGGTTCGCAATCCATGTTCACGGCCGACACGATGTTCGACGTCGCCACATTGCTGGGTGACTGCCTGCGCGATGTCAAACGGCGGGATGCGCCTCATCTTATAGAGAGCAATGTGGATGCGGGCGCCTCATTTCTGATTGGTGGCCAGATTGGAAGCGAGCCGCCGCGGCTTTTCAATATCTATCCCGAGGGTAATTTCATTGAGGCCACGCCGGAAACGCCGTATTTTCAGATAGGCGAAATCAAGTACGGGAAGCCAATCCTTGATCGTGTGGTGAACTCCCATACTTCGTTAACGGACGCCGCCAAGTGCACCTTGGTGTCTTTCGATTCCACGATGCGAAGCAATATCTCCGTCGGTTTGCCGATTGATCTGATGGTGTACGAACGAGACACCTTGAGAGTGGGGACGCAGTGCAGCATCGATGAGACCGATCCCTATTTCAAAATGATTCACACGAAATGGGCCGAAGGTTTGAAAAAGGTATTCGCCGAGTTGCCGAATCCCAGCTGGCATCGTTGACATGATTGCCAAGGTTGCCCGTTGTTCGTGGGCTGAATCTAACGAACGTCAAATCGCCTATCACGATACCGAGTGGGGCGTGCCCGTACACGACGATCGCCGGTTCTTTGAATTTCTCATTCTTGAAGGCGCTCAGGCGGGGCTCTCCTGGGACACAATTCTGAAAAAACGAGATGGTTATCGCGAGGCGTTCGCGGATTTCGACCCGGTTAAGGTCGCCCGCTTTACCCCCGCGAAACTTGAAAAGTTGCGGCTAAATCCCAATATCGTACGTAATCGCCTCAAGATTGAGAGCGCTGTCCTAAACGCGCAGGCTTTCATCGCCGTGCAAAAAGAGTTTGGCGATTTCGATGCGTATGTCTGGCGATTCGTCGATGGCAAGCCCATTGTGAATAAATGGGCCAGGATGTCGGAAGCGCCGGTATCCACCGTTCAGTCCGACGCCATGAGCAAGGATTTGAAGAAACGCGGGTTCAAGTTTGTCGGCACGACGATTTGCTATGCCTTCATGCAGGCGACAGGCTTGGTGAACGACCATATGGTCACCTGTTTTCGCCACGATCCTCTGCTGGCTGGCGATTCGTGAATGGACTAGACTTCCTCTCAATCGTTCGATGATTATTGCGCGCGAGTTCGCCGCAAGTCATCGTTAACATTTCCGGCGCAACGCCACTTTTTTATTACCTGGAGCCCGCCATGGCAACCGTAGAACTTACCAAGGAAAATTTTGAACAAGTCGTCACCGGCGACAAAATGGTGATTGTCGATTTCTGGGCGCCTTGGTGCGGTCCCTGCAAAGGCTTTGCGCCGGTCTTTGAAGCGGCTTCAGAAAAGCATGCGGACATTGTCTTCGCCAAGGTGAACACCGACGAAGAGCAGGAAATTGCGGGACATTTCAATATTCGTTCGATTCCGACGCTGATGGTTTTTAGAGAGAAAGTCATCGTCTTCGCGCAGCCTGGCGCGTTACCGGCGTCCGCCTTCGACCAAGTAATCGATGGCGCGAAGAAGCTGGACATGGCGGAAGTTCACGCTGAAATCGCTAAAGAACAACCAGAGCAGAGTTAAGTCATGTAGTAACAAAGTAGGATGCAATTGACGTCGTTCAATTGCATCCCAAAGGAGCAGAACTTGAGCGCTATTCTCTCCACGCCTCCCGCTTCACCACCGACCACCGAATTGTGGGCCGCCATCGGCGATGCGTTCCTCGCCGATGAAACCGCAACGATTAATGCGCTCATCCCCAAGGCGCTCCTTGCAGTCGATCAAACGACTCGTATCAGCGAAGCGGCGGCTAAACTTGTCGCCGCCGTTCGCCAAGAGCAGGCGACGACGAGCGGCACGATGCAATCGTTTTTGCATCAGTACGACCTTTCATCTCCCGAGGGCGTGTTGCTCATGTGCGTAGCGGAGGCGCTCTTACGCATTCCCGACGCCGCTACCGCAGATCGTCTGATTCGCGACAAATTCTCCAAGGGCGACTGGGAGCATCACCTCGGCGCAAGTAAGGATTGGCTGGTGAACGCGGGGACCTGGGGGCTCATGCTCTCCGGAAAAATCACCCGTCTCGATCACGCCGGCGAAGATATTTCCGACGCATTCTCACGTCTGGGCGCGCGCCTCAGCGAACCTGTGTTGCGGCTGGCCGTTCGCCAAGCGATGAAAATCATGGCGGAGCAATTTGTCATGGGGCGCAATATTGAAGAGGCGTTGGCGCGGGGCAGGGAGGACCAGCCATATCGGCACTCTTTCGACATGCTTGGCGAGTCCGCGTTGACCTTCCACGATGCGCACCGCTACTTCGATGCTTACATGTCGGCGATCAAGGCTATTGGAGTCGCGCGAGATGCAAAGCATTCGCTCTTCGAGGCGCAAGGTATTTCGGTCAAGCTTTCAGCTCTATATCCCCGTTACGAAATCGCCCAACGCGAAGCGGTGTTGGTCGCGTTGACGCCGAAACTGCTTGCGCTTGCATTGGAGGCAAGTCGCGCCAATATCAATTTGACGGTGGACGCTGAAGAAGCCGAACGGCTTACGCTGTCATTGGAAATTTTCGAGCATGTGTTTCGCGATTCAGGTTTGCGCGACTGGGAGGGCTTTGGTCTTGCCGTGCAGGCGTACCAGAAGCGCGCGTGGCCAACGATCCAATGGCTAACCGCATTAGCCCGCGACGTGGGCCGGCGAATCCCAGTACGGTTGGTGAAAGGCGCTTACTGGGATTCAGAAGTCAAGCGCGCGCAGCAAGCCGGTTTGTCGGGATACCCGGTGTTCACCCGAAAAGCGGCAACCGATATTTCTTACCTGGCTTGCGTGAACGCGATGCTGGATGCGCGTGACGCTTTCTATTCGCAGTTCGCTACCCACAATGCGCATACCGTCGCTTATATCCTCGAGCGAGTTGGCGATCGACGAGACTTCGAATTTCAGCGCTTGCATGGGATGGGGGCAGCGCTGTACGAGCAAGTGGTCGGCGGAAAGAATATTGCGTGCCGGGTTTATGCGCCAGTCGGGTCTCACTCGGACTTGTTGCCTTACCTGGTGCGCAGGCTATTGGAGAATGGGGCCAATACTTCTTTCGTGAATCGCATTGCCGATGCGAATCTGCCGGTGGAGAAGGTTGTTGCCGATCCAGTCGCGATATTACAGGCGATGGCATCGAAACCCGATCCGCGCATCCCACTGCCGATCCATCTCTATGGCGAGAGTCGCGCGAATTCCAAGGGAATGTCTTTCGCCGACGAGAAAGCGGTCAGCGTATTACTGGCGGCGATGCAACCGAAACTGGATGGCGCCCGTTGGACCGCGGCGCCAGTCGTTAATGGCCAGGATCTCGGCGGCAAACATCGTCCGCTTACCGATCCCCACAATCGCTTACGCATCATCGGTAGCGTGGTGGAGGCGGACGAAGCGGCAGTCAAGGCGGCGCTTGCCGTGACCTATGCGGCGGCGCCGAGTTGGAGCGCCACGCCTCCGGATAAGCGCGCAGCCATTCTCGAAACGGCTGCGGATCTTTTGGAAGCGTGTAAATCGGAATTCATGGCGCTCTGCGTTCGAGAAGCGGGAAAGGCATTGCCTGACGCGTTGGGCGAAGTGCGCGAAGCGGTTGATCTGTTGCGCTACTACGCTAGCGAGGCGCGTAGGCTTTTTGTTACCCCGATGGAATTGCCCGGACCTACAGGTGAGAAAAATACCTTGGCTTTACGCGGTCGCGGCGTATTCGCCTGTATTAGTCCGTGGAATTTCCCGTTGGCGATTTACCTCGGTCAGATCGCGGCTGCTCTAGCTGCTGGTAATACGGTGATCGCGAAACCTGCCGAGCAAACGCCATTGATTGCTTACGCCGCCACTAGGCTATTGTTCGAAGCGGGTTTGCCGAATGGGGCGATTGCATTTTTACCTGGGGATGGCGCCACAGTAGGCGCAGCTCTCACCGCTGATCCTCGCATTGCAGGCGTGTGCTTTACGGGATCCACCGATACCGCGAAATTGATTCAGCGTTCGCTTGCTGCGAGAGAAGGCGCAGTGGTCCCGCTTATCGCGGAAACCGGCGGCTTGAACGCCATGATCGCCGACAGCTCCGCATTGCCGGAGCAGCTTGTACAAGATGTGTTGACCTCGGCGTTCAACAGCGCCGGTCAACGCTGCTCCGCGTTACGGGTTCTTCTCGTACAGGAGGAAATCGCGCCTCGCGTGTGTCAACTTATCGCTGGCGCGATGGAGACGCTAAAGTTGGGCGATCCCGGCCAGCTTTCCACCGATATCGGTCCTGTCATCGATGAAGCCGCGCTTGCCTTATTGAGGCGACATGAAGACAAACTCGCGCACGAAGCGAAGCTGGTCGGTAAAGCGCCGTCTTCAAGCCACTTGGCCGAGGGCCTGTACTTCACGCCGTGCGCTTATGAAATCCCATCATTTGATTGGCTGACCGGCGAGGTATTCGGTCCTATTCTGCACATCGTGAAATATCGTGAGGGCGATCTGGAGAAAGTAGTCGATGCGATCAATGCCAAAGGTTATGGACTGACCTTGGGTATTCATAGCCGTATAGACGAAACCATAAACCGCATCATCAGTCGCGCGCGGGTCGGTAATATTTATGTGAACCGAAATATTGTCGGCGCTGTGGTTGGCACACAGCCTTTTGGCGGTGAGGGGTTATCCGGCACGGGGCCTAAAGCGGGCGGACCGCATTACTTGCTCCGCTTTGTCACTGAATGTACGTTGACTATAAATACCGCAGCAGCGGGCGGGAATGCGACGTTGATGGCAATGAAAAGCGACTGATAAAAAGAGCCTCGACTATTATCCCTAGTACTGGCCGACTAGATCCCCTTCCAGGCATTCGTATCCACACAAGTTGATTTGCGATGAGTTGCACGCTAATAAAACCTGTCATTCTGAGGAGGTGCGACAAAGAATCTGCTGTTCAATGCCTGCGGAACCACAGCAAAAAAGCATATTCTTCGCTGGCGCTCAGAATGACAATTTAACTTGTGTAGATAACTTTACCTTCAAGGAAAGGGCTGGGGGGATGAGTTTAAGTTGCCATCCCATCTCTTTCCTAACTCATCCAAATATGATCTTCACCTTCCCCCTTGTCGAAGCTTGCCTCGTCCGTCGCTACAAACGCTTTCTCGCCGATGTAACCTTCGCCGATGGCTCGTCCGCTACCGCAAGCTGCCCCAACACCGGCTCAATGATGGGTGTCGCCGAACCGGGTAGCCGAGTCTGGCTTACGCATGCCCCAAGTCCAACCCGAAAATACGATTACGCTTGGGAGCTAACCGAAACTTCAGCAGGCGTTCTCGTCGGTATTAATACATCACGGCCCAATGCGTTGGTCGCCGAAGCAATCGAGGCAGGCGTGGTTGGGGAGCTGGCGGGATACATCTCAGTTCGACGTGAGTTCAAATACGGAGTCGAAGGAAGCCGCATCGATTTGTTGCTGGAAGGTAACGGCGCGCCTTGCTATGTTGAAGTGAAGAACGTGACTGCCGCGGTCACAGCTGGCGTTGCGCTTTTTCCTGATGCAGTCAGCGACCGAGGCAGCAAGCACTTGCGTGAATTAATGGCGATGGTGGCGCAGGGCAATCGCGCCGTGCTGGTGTTCTGTGTGCAGCGCGGAGATGTGAAGGCGGTTCGCCCCGCCGACGAGATCGATCCCGTTTATGGGAGAACCTTACGGGAGGCCATCGCGGCGGGCGTGGAGGTCTTGGCGTATCGAGCTGATGTTGGCTTGAGCTCCATTGCGCTGGTGACTAGCGTACCCGTGGTGTGTTCATAAGAGAGCCTTACATCGAGATGGAAATGCTACTAAAAGTTCTGGGAACAGCTCTCGCGGCTTTCGCACTGCTGGTGGCGCTCAACTGGATGTTGCAGGACCGCTATATTTTTTATCCACGCCCGCCTTCACCGGATAAGCCAAGGGCGCCGGTGGGTTACCGGTTGGAGGAGCTAACGCTTGCAATGAGTGACGGCAAACGTTTGGAGACATGGCTGACCGCGCCAATCGCCAATGATAAATCGCCATTAGTAATTTACTTCGGCGGGAACGCCGAGGAAGTATCCTCGGGGGTTCCGTTAGCTGATCGCTATGCGGGATTTGCGGCGTTGTTCGTTAATTACCGAGGCTATGGACGAAGCGAGGGGAAGCCGGGCGAGCGCGAGCTGTTCAGTGACGCACTCGAAATTTATGATCAGATGACAAAGCGCCCTGACATCGACGCGCGAAGAATCGTCGTGCATGGCGTCAGTCTGGGTAGCGGCGTCGCGGTGTTTCTGGCAAGTCAACGCCCAGTGCGCGCCGTGATATTGACGGCTCCCTATGACAGCATTCGTGCAATGGGCGAGGCGATGATGCCTTATCTCCCGGTATCGATGATCCTTCGCCATCCATTTGATTCGCTCTCGCGTGCGCCATCGATCTCCGCGCCATTGTTGTGTTTAGCCGCAACGCAGGATGAAGTCATTCCTATCACTCGCTCAAGGCGGCTTTTCGATGCATGGGGTGGTCCGAAGGCGTTTCGGGAAATTTCAAACGAAGGGCACAACACGATTGGTCAGGCGTCAGAGTATTGGCGGGCGATTGCCGAGTTTCTAAGTACTTGAGCAAAAGTCTTCCAGCGGCGTTGCGTCTCCTTGCCGTACTAACTGTGTACTGTCTGCGTCGACGCGCCTTGCTGGAAAACTTTTGCTCAAGTACTTAACGTCGCACAAAAATTAACGCGATGGAATTAGGCGAAGTGTCCCTATCGCCCCCTTCTCAATCGCACTCCGCTTCATGGTCATCGGTAGATATTCGACGCGCCCCCATCGCTCAGCCAAGTCGTCATAGAACGGCGATAACCGATTACCCGACTGCCCAGTGGAGTGCATGAAGACGGAGCGATCGAGGTCGGCAAAGTCATAGATCGCTCTAAATCCGGCCGCATGGCGATTGCTGAAAGGCTCCAACTCGTCCCGGATGGTGTTGCGGCCAACATTAACCGTATAGGTATCGCCGGGAGAGGGAACGGTTATATCGAACAGGCTGCCAACCACTGGCTTGCCGCTGAAGGGCCGATGCGCGGAACGGGCGAGATGCGCATCGCCCCATCGCCAATTCTTGACGTCGCCGCCGAATTGTCCCGTGAGATAACGATTGGCGTCGCCAAGCGCCGTGATTAGCAATTCCTGGCAGGTTTCCCGATTAGGCGTATTGATGTCATCGCACCAACGCCCTTCGCTATTTTTGTTGGCTATGACGTCGAGCATGAATATCGCCCGCTGATCCCATGCGCTGGTAAAAGTGTCGCCCAGTTCGTCCTGATAGACGAGTCGGCTGAACTCGCGCCACCACGCATGGAAAATCAGCGGCTCAGGCCGGTCTATCGCCATGGAGCCGTCCCACGCCGCCAGCAAATCGAGCAATCGTTTTGCGTCCACATCGTTTGTTTGCGCTGACTTGAAATAGGGTAGAAACGCCAACGCTGGTTGAGAAAGGATGTCCGCCTGAATTGCGTTGAAACTCTCCAGTGAATGCTTTTTGTTCTGATCGATCAGTTGATTGATTCGATCCGCCCGGTAAGGCGTTGCCCATTCGGCGGTAATGAAGTGCGGGTAATCGTTTGGAACAATCTTGTGATTCGCGGTGACGATTTTTCCTGGTTGAGGATTGAATTGCCGGGGTAGCTCCTCGAACGGAATGAAGCCTGCCCAGTCATAACGCGTGTCCCATCCGGGGGAGGGCGCTTGCCCATGCAGATCGTTTCCTGGCTGGCGGACTGGAATGCGGCCGGGCGCGATGAATCCAATATTGCCGTCTATGTCGCCGAAGACAATGTTCTGCTGAGGCGAGTGAAAGGTCCGTAGCGCATTGACGAATTCTTCCCAGTTGCTAGCCCGAGCCATCTTGTCAGCGCTTGCGACGGTTTGATCGTCTTCTGAAAGCGCGGTCCAGGCGAACGCGAGGGCGAAATTTTCTGGCAGCAAGCCCACAGTGTTTTTAGCGACGTCCGAAATGATTGGACCATGGCGTGAGATGCGCACTTTCAACGTCACATCCGCCGCGCCTTTCACCTTGATTCGCTCTTCCACCACATTGAATGGGGTTGAGCCGGTAGGAGTCAGGTAGTTGCCTGGATGGGTTGGGTCGATCTTTTCGACGAATAAGTCCTGTGTGTCCGGTCCGGTGTTAGTAAAGCCCCACGCAATTCGATTGTTGCGCCCGAGCACCACGCCGGGCAGGCCGGGGAGCGTCGCGCCAATCGTTTTCAGTTCGGGCGTATCCAAATGGGCGAAATACCACACCGCTGGCGTGGTGAGGCCGAGATGCGGGTCATTGGCCAGTAATGGTTTTCCGCTTTGCGTGCGTTGTCCGCTCACC
>DATLHW010000416.1:0-16509 GCA_035539675.1 Burkholderiales bacterium
TGGTCTTTCGTTTAATCCCGATAAGGCGGAGATACAGTTCCGACATCCTCGCCTACCGAAGTTTCTCGACCGGGTGGAGATAAACAATTTGTTTGTCAAAGGAGCTTCGGTGGATCTGGTGTTTCAACGTTATGAGAATAACGTGGGCGTCAACGTCGTACGGAAGGACGGAGATATTGAGGTGGTGGTGGTCGCCTAAAACGCCATGCAGCGAACCAAATCCGAAGCGGTTTCATTGCGCGCGGTTGCCCCGACTTGTCCGAAGGTAATCCTTGCCAATCGGGGAATCAAAAATGAGACTTTAACGCCCGGCGGAGCCCTCTCCAGCGGGCTATAACTTTAGCTAGTGTTAGTGAATTCGATTCAAAATAGAGATCGCATGGACAAACGGCTATTTAACGACATGGACCAGGCCCGACGCTTGGCCGGTATTTGGATGGACGCCACGGGGTTTGCCCCTGTGCAGAGCTCCCGTGAGTTTTTGAAGGCGGAAACAGGGTTGCGATTGTGGCGGTACGGCGCCCCAAACGAATCGACTCCGGCTCTACTGATTGTGCCTGCGCCCATCAAACGTCATTACATCTGGGATTTATCTCCGTCGACCAGTGTGGTTCGCCACGCTCTTGACCGAGGATTCGTCGTTTATTTGGCGGAGTGGACGGAGGCGCCGAAGGAATATGGCTTCGATGCTTACGTCGAGCTGCTAGGTTTGTGCGTCGAGAGCATCGAGAATGAAGCGGGCAGGAAACCGCATTTGCTAACGCATTCTCTTGGCGGAATTCTGTGCGCCATCTATGGCGCGCTTAATCCATCGCATATCGCATCGTTGTCGTTAATCGAGACGCCTCTTCATTTCAAGGCGGGAGACGGCGCATTCTCTCGGCTTCTCGCGTCTAAAACATCGGCTCACGATATTGCGGAGAATTTTGGAAGTATTCCCGGTTCATTCTTGAATCTTGTCAGCGCCATGGCTTCTCCCGACGAGTTTATTTGGCAACGGGACCATGATTTTCTTGCCGCCACAAGAAATCTGCACGATCTGCGCTCGCATTTGATGGCGATGCGATGGACTTTCGACGAATTTCCATTGCCTGGGCGGCTCTTCGCGCAAGTGGTGGACGAATTGTTTCGCGAAGACCGATTGATGAGGGGCGAGCTCACGATCAAAGATCGACCAGTCAAGCCAGAGGAAATCACGTTCCCCTTGACCGTCGTCATGAATCCGCGCGGCCAAGTTATTCCCCCGCAATCAATGCTGCCCTTTTATGAAGCGGTTGCGAGCGACGAGAAACAGTTGATCACTTATGAGGGCGACGTCGGCGTCGGGTTACAGCATCTGGGCGCCTTGATCGGGCGTAACGCCCACCGGGACATTTGGCCACGGATTTTTTCGTGGGTGGATGCGCGAGAGGATGTTTAGGTGAGTCGTTGTTAATTGGCGCCTGCAATTTTTTCACCGGAATTGGTCATTTCCTGGCGTACTCGCAGGGCGTGCGCAATATAATCCTGGATTCCGCAGTTGACCGCTTATTGCCTATGGAAAGGAATTGTATGTGCGAGTATTTTCATACTTTTCGTATCACCAAATGGGTGAGCGCGCTACACACCCGAGTGTGCGTTTTTAGGGCTGCCGGGCGTTGTTGCTCCGCCTTGCATGGAATGGCCATGCCGCGTTGTCGCGTCTAGCCCGACAGCCCTAAAAACGCACACTCGGGCGCGTTCAACTGCGGAATCCAGGATAATCAGGAGGCAGCAAGCAATACTCGACAAATAATAGGCGAATACTACCGGAGACAATCATGAGCGATAAGAAACAACCACTACAGGATCTGTTCCTCAATGTGTTACGCGAAGAGCGAATTCCGGTATCGATTTATCTCGTTAACGGTATACGCCTGGTCGGACAAATAGACGCTTTCGATTCCTATATCGTCATGCTGAAAGGCGAAGCCACGCAGATCGTATACAAGCATTCTATTTCGACCATTGTGCCGGCGCGTGCGATCCAGACGTCCTTCCTTCAAGGTGGGGGCGCGGATATGGAGGAGTAAGCGCCGGTGGACCAGCCCATATCCCCATATCTGATGAGAGATTCCCTGCCAATTGACAGCATTTCGGATAATGGCCCGTTGCGTCTTACGTCGATGCGCGACGGCATTAAGGGTAGCCGACTTTTATTCGACATCAAGCAATAAGCAACCAGTTTCGCGTTGACATGCCTTACCTTGGGACGTACCATTCAAACGACTGTTTGAACTCAGTCTGCTCTACAAATCATCAATGATCCCCCTCTATAAAAAAGCTGACATGACCCCAGGTACTCATTCGCTATCGCATGACCGTGATCATCACGACACTAAAGCACGCATTCTTGAAGTCGCCGAGCGGCTATTCATGGAACATGGATTCTCCGCGACCAGCTTGCGCATGATCACAGGAGACGCGAAGGTTAATCTGGCCTCGGTCAATTACCACTTTGGGTCGAAGGAGGCGCTGATTGAAGCGGTGTTCAATCGACGGCTGGCGCCGCTAAATCGCGAGCGAGTCGCCCAATTGAACCGAATGGAAGAGGAAGCGAACGGCGAGCCGCTGACGGTGGAGCAAATCGTCGATGCATTTGTGATGTCCGCTTCACGGATGGGCGAAGGTCATTCCGATACCGGGATGGTTTTTCTGCGGCTTCTGGGACGCACCTTCAGTGATCCCGCGTCCAATGTCAGCAGTATTTTGGCCAAGCAGTATAGTGACGTGGTGGTGCGATTCAAGCGCGCGATGGCGCGAGCGTTGCCGGCTCTTCCGGAGGACGAGCTTGTCTGGCGGATGCATTTCATGTTTGGCACGATGGCGTATACCAATGCCGGTATGGATGCGATTCAGCTTATCGCTTCGTGTGAATCGGCGAACCTTGAGGATCAGTTAAGTATCCTTCGGCGCGTATCGAAGTTTGTCGTGGCGGGATTGAAAGCGCCGCTGTGATGTGTTCCCATTAAATCCCCGTAATTGTAGGAGCGAGCAGGCTCGCTCCTAACTCTTCTTAATCTAACCATGACCACCCAAAACACTTGCTTGCCGGAAGGTAAACAACCCACATTGCGCGTGGCGCCGATGCCTGCCGACACCAATGCCCTTGGCAATATTTTCGGTGGCTGGATCATGGCGCAGGTGGACATCGCCGCCAGTATTCCAGCCTTTCGCCGCGCCGGCAGGGTGGTGACCGTCGCCGTTAACTCGTTTGAGTTTAGACAGCCGGTGTTCGTCGGCGATGTGGTCAGTTTTTACGCGGATATCGTAAAGGTTGGTCGCTCATCATTGACCATTTTCGTCGAGTGCTTTTCGGAGCGGCTCGTTCATGGGGAACATAAAGTCGTGAAGGTGACGGAGGCGACCGTGACTTACGTCGCCATAGACGAGAATAATCGCCCTCGCCCAGTCCCTCCCGAGAGGCAGTAGGCTTCTTTCGAAACCTACTGCGCTGCGCGAGCTTGAGGCTCAGGCGCTCAGCGCTTAAGTCAAAGTATAGGACTTACGAAAAACCGCCCCGGCAAGACGCGCCGACGCAGACAGTACGAGTAGTACGGCAAGGAGAAGCAACGCCGCCGGGGCGGTTTTTTGTAAGTCCTAAGTATTCCTAACGCAACAGAAAGGAAGCAAGTGGAGAACTTCATCGTAAAAAAAGCCGCAGTTCTTGGAGCTGGCGTGATGGGCGCTCAGATCGCCGCCCATCTCCTGAACGCCAGAGTGCCTGTCGTTTTATTCGACCTGCCCGCGAAGGAAGGTCCAAAGAACGGCGTTGTGCTGAAGGCTATCGATAATCTCAAGAAGTTGAATCCCGCGCCGCTTGGAAACAAGGACGATGCGTCGTACATCGAAGTCGCCAATTACGAGGACAACCTCGACATTTTGAAGGGCTGCGACTTGGTCATCGAGGCGATCGCGGAACGGCTGGATTGGAAGCACGATCTTTACAAAAAGGTTGCTCCCCACATAGCGCCCCACGCCATTTTCGCTTCGAACACGTCCGGTCTCTCGATCACCAAGCTTTCGGAAGGTTTCGACGCAGAGCTGAAATCGCGATTCTGCGGCGTGCACTTTTTCAATCCGCCGCGTTATATGCACTTGGTCGAGCTGATTCCAACGACCGCGACCAAGCCGGAAATTCTCGATCAACTTGAAACCTTCCTTACCACCTCCCTCGGCAAAGGCGTTGTTCGCGCGAAGGACACGCCTAACTTTGTCGCTAATCGCGTCGGCGTCTTCGGTATGTTGGCGACCATTTTGGAGGCGGAGAAGTACGGCCTCGGCTACGACGTTGTGGATGATCTCACCGGGGCGAAGTTGGGCCGGGCGAAATCGGGCACCTTCCGCACCGCCGACGTTGTCGGCCTGGACACCATGGGCCATGTGATCAAGACCATGCAGGACAACCTGCCGAACGATCCGTTCTTTTCCGCATTCGCGACGCCGCCAGTAGTCGCCAAGCTGATCCAGCAGGGCGCGTTGGGGCAGAAGAGCGGCGCGGGCTTTTACAAGAAAGTCGGCAAGGACATTCTTCGTCTTGATCCCGCTAAAGGCGACTATGTTGCTTCCGGAGCGCAAGCCGATGAGGGCGTAGCGAAGATTCTCAAGGAGAAGGACATCGCCAAGCGCATGAAGGCGCTACGCGAATCGAGCCATCTGCAAGCCAAGTTTCTTTGGGCCATTTTCCGGGACGCTTTTCACTACATCGCCGTGCATTTGGAGTCCATCGCCGATAACGCACGGGATGTGGACTTCGCGTTGCGTTGGGGCTTCGGCTGGTCCACCGGACCGTTCGAGACGTGGCAAGCGGCGGGCTGGAAGCAGATCGCCCAGTGGGTGAAGGAGGATATCGACCAAGGTAACGCGCTCTCCAAAGCGCCGCTACCCGATTGGGTGTTCGACGGCCGCGACGGCGTGCACAAACCGGAGGGCTCCTGGTCCCCGGCTAGCAAGGGGTATACGCCTCGCTCCAATTTGTCCGTCTATGCGAGGCAACCATTCCGTGCGCCGCTCCTGGGCGAAGGCGTTAAGGATGGCAAGACTGCCGGGACCGCGCTGCATGAGGATGACTCAGTTCGTATCTGGCATACAGGCGACGGCGTTCTTGTCTTATCTCTGAAGAGCAAAATGCATGCGATTGGTCCTGGTGTCCTGGATGGGATCGTTAAAGCAATTGAAGCGGCGGAGAAGGGATATCGAGGCCTCGTTATTTGGTCGCCCGACGAGCCGTTCTCGGCAGGCGCGGATCTCCAGGCGCTGTTGCCGGCCTACATGGCGGGCGGAGCCAAGGCGATTGAGGTAGTTGTCGCACAATTCCAGAACACCATGATGCGCGTGAAATACGCTCAGGTTCCGGTCATCGCCGCCTTATCGGGCATGGCGCTGGGTGGCGGCAACGAATTGCAAATGCATTGCGCCAAACGGATTGCGAACTTTGAATCATATATCGGTCTCGTTGAAGTCGGCGTTGGATTGATCCCCGCTGGCGGCGGTCTCAAGGAGGCGGCATTGCGCGGCGCGGTGGCGGCGCAGGCAGTCGGGTCGAACAATTATCTCGATTTCGTGAAGGGTTACTTCCAGAATGCGGCGATGGCGAACGTGTCCAAATCCGCGTTGGAGGCGAAGCAGATGGGATATTTATTGCCGTCCGACACGATTGTGTTTAACAGCTATGAGTTGCTGCATGTCGCCAAACATGAGGCGCTTGCGTTGGCGGACGCTGCTTATCGCCCGCCGTTAAAGCGGAAAGATATACCGGTCGCTGGCAGATCGGGAATCGCTACCATCGGCGCTCAGTTGATCAATATGCGCGACGGCGGATTTATTTCCGCCCACGACTACACGTTGGCGCTGAAGATCGCGGAAGTGATTTGCGGTGGCGATGTCGAGACGGGCAGCCTAGTGGATGAGCAATGGTTGCTGGATCTGGAGCGGAAAGCGTTTGTGTCTTTGGTGGATAATCCAAAGACGCAGGAACGGATTATGGGAATGATGCAGACGGGTAAGCCGGTACGAAACTAAACCGACCCAACTCTTTTCTTATGAGCATTGGCATCTACACAAGTCAGGCAAAAGCCCCTCTCCCTTGAGGGGAGAGGGGTTGGGGAGAGGGTGATGGTTCTAATTATCACCGCTGTCACCCTCTCCCCGGCCCTCTCCCCTCAAGGGAGAGGGAGTATTCGCGCCGTGCGCCAACTTGGGCAGATCCTTTGCTTGTAGGAGGATGATTCGAGGAGAAAGACATGACCAAGCAAGTGCAAAACGCCTACATTGTCGCCGCGACGCGTACGCCAATTGGCAAGGCGCCCAAAGGCGGCTTCAAAAACACCCGTCCCGACGATCTGCTGGTGCACGCGATCAAGTCAGCCGTCGCACAAGTACCCAGCCTTGACCCGAACGCCATCGAGGACGCCATCGTTGGTTGCGCCATACCCGAGGGCGAGCAGGGATTGAACGTAGGGCGCATCGGCGTGCTGCTCGCCGGCCTACCGAAGACCGTGGGCGCGGTAACCGTGAATCGCTTCTGCGCCTCCGGTCTTACAGCTGTGGCGATGGCTGCCGATCGTATTCGAGTCGGCGAAGCGGATGTCATGATCGCCGCAGGCGTCGAATCGATGAGCATGGTGCCGATGATGGGCAACAAGCCGTCCATGAATCCGGGCATCTTCAAGGATGAGAACGTCGGCATCGCCTACGGCATGGGCATGACCGCCGAGAAGGTGGCGACCCAGTGGAAGATTTCTCGCGAGGCGCAGGATCAATTCGCGTTCGCCTCTCATCAAAAAGCAATCGCCGCACAGTTGGCTGGCGAGTTCAACGATGAAATCACGCCGTATGAAATCGTTGAGCGATTAGCGAATCTCAATAGCCGCCAGATCGATGTGAAGTCGCGCAAGCTGGAAATGGACGAAGGCCCAAGGGCGGATACCTCGTTGGAGGCTTTGGGTAAATTACGCGCCGTGTTTGCCGCGAAGGGCTCCGTCACCGCCGGCAACAGCTCGCAGACGTCGGATGGCGCGGGCGCGCTGATCCTGGTCTCGGAAAAAATTCTCAAGCAGTTCAACCTGACACCGCTGGCCCGCTTTGTCAGCTTCGCCATACGGGGCGTGCCGCCGGAAATCATGGGCATTGGGCCGAAGGAAGCTATTCCGTTGGCGCTTCGCAACGCTGGATTGAAAGCGGACGATATCGGCTGGATCGAGTTGAACGAAGCGTTCGCCGCGCAGGCGCTTGCGGTGATCAATGATCTTGGGCTGGACGCCAGCAAGGTTAATCCGCTCGGCGGCGCGATCGCGTTGGGTCATCCGCTTGGCGCAACCGGCGCTATTCGGGCGGCCACTGTTGTGCATGGTCTGCGTCGCCGTAAGCTGAAGTATGGGATGGTGAGTATGTGTGTGGGCACGGGTATGGGGGCGGCGGGGATTTTCGAGGCGCTTTAAGTGGGAAAGCGTGAAGCGGCGCTATGATTAGTCGCCGATCCCGGATTACGCTATCGCTAATCCGGGCTACTTTCGCGCCTAACGCTATTCATATTCTTTAGTCCGTAGGATGGGTGAAGCAAAGCGTAACCCATCGCGATGATGGAAATATAACGATGGGTTACGGCTATCGCCTCCACCCATCCTACGGCGACAGAAACCCGTATTCGTATTTTTCAGAGGTTCCGTAAGATAGGACTTACGCAACACCGCTGGAGCAGTTTTGCGTAAGTCCTATAAGAAAGAGTTTATGGCGGGCCTTTGCGCCAGCTAAAATGACGCCATGCGCCGCCATCCCGATTCCCCTTCCCGTTCCGCCGGTCCTGCCCCCACTGTTAAAGGTGATTGGACCACCGTCAAAAGCCTGTTTCCTTACCTGTGGGATTTCCGCGGCAGAGTCGCGCTTGCGCTCGCTTGTCTTTTTATCGCCAAGCTGGCCAATGTCGGCGTGCCATTGGTATTGAAGGAAATCGTCGATTCCCTCAGCGTGACCAAAGCGCTTCTGGCGTTGCCCGTGTTTTTGTTGGTTGGTTACGGGCTGCTGCGTTTGTCGAGCACGTTATTCGCTGAGTTGCGCGACCTTGTTTTCGCCAGAGTGGCGCAGCGATCGATTCGCAATGTGGCGCTGAGAACTTTTCGGCACTTGCATGCTCTTAGTCTACGGTTTCATCTGGATCGGCAGACGGGCGGGGTTTCTCGCGATATCGAGCGAGGCTCGCGCGGTATCGAAAGTTTGTTGCGCTTCGCCGTGTTCAGCATCATTCCGACCTTGTTTGAAATCGCCTTGGTCGGCGGAATCCTAATCAAGAAGTACAACATCTGGTTCGCTGTGGTGACGCTGGGCGCCTTGGTTATTTATATCGCGTTGACGATTACGATCACCGAATGGCGGACTCATTTCCGCCGGACGATGAACGAGTTGGATTCGAAGGCGAATACCCGCGCAATCGATAGTTTGCTGAACTACGAGACGGTGAAGTATTTCAACAACGAGGATTTCGAGGCGCGGCGTTACGATGAAAGCCTGAAAACCTGGGAAAAGGCCTCGGTGAAGAGCCAAACGTCGCTGGGTCTGCTTAATCTGACTCAGGCGGTGATTATCGCCACGGCCGTGACTTCCATCATGGTGCTGGCGGCTGATGGCGTTGTCGGCGGTACGATGACTGTGGGCGATCTCGTGCTGGTTAACGTATTGCTCATTCAGCTCTATATCCCGCTCAACTTTCTTGGCGTGATCTATCGCGAGATCAAGCAGTCGCTCGCGGATATGGAGAAGATGTTTCGCCTGCTGGCCGAGAATAAGGAAGTGGACGATAAGCCTGGCGCCGCACCGCTTCAGCTGAACGGCGCGTCCATTCGTTTCGAGCATGTGGATTTTCACTACGATGCGAACCGGCAAATTTTGTTCGATGTGAGTTTCGATGTGCCGGCGGGGCGAAAAGTGGCTGTTGTGGGAACGTCAGGCGCGGGCAAATCCACCTTGGCGCGGCTGCTTTATCGCTTTTATGACGTTAGCAGTGGTGGGATTTTTATCAATGAGCAGGACATTCGCGACGTCACCCAAAAAAGTTTGCGGCAGGCGATTGGCATCGTTCCGCAGGATACCGTGCTGTTTAACGACACCATTTGGTACAACATCGCTTACGGCCGTCCGGATGCATCGGAAGACGAGATCGTTCGCGCCGCCAAGTCGGCCCACATTTACGATTTCGTTCAATCGTTGCCGAATAAATTCGAGACGATGGTGGGTGAGCGCGGGTTGAAGCTGTCAGGCGGCGAGAAGCAGCGGGTGGCGATTGCTCGCACGCTGCTCAAAAATCCCGCCATTTTGATTTTCGACGAGGCGACTTCGGCTTTGGATTCCCGTACGGAAAAAACCATCCAGGCCGAACTGCGACAAATCGCGGAGAACCGCACGACATTGGTGATCGCGCATCGTCTTTCCACTATTGTCGATGCGGATCAGATTCTCGTGATGGAAGCGGGCCGGATTATCGAGCGCGGAAGCCATCGGGAATTGTTGGCGCTGGGCGAAGCGTACGCGCATATGTGGGCGCTGCAGCAACAGGAGGAGGCGCGGTCGGTTAATAAGCCGGAAGCGCCGAAGGTCCCGGCGGTTTAGGAATAGCGCTACCTTCCTTTTATCTGTCCTTGATCGGCGGGCGCTACGAATAGAGATCCATCTTCATTGTTTTTAAATAAACAAGGAAAAGAATGAAATGAAAACGGAGTCGCCAAAAATCGCCGTTATCGGCGGGGGCATCGGCGGTATGATCTCCGCCCTGCAAATGGCGGAAGCCGGAGGCGAGGTAACGCTTTTCGAGGCCACCGAGCGTCTTGGCGGGCATATGACAACCCACTCCAATGGCTGGGATGCGGGCGCACAGGTCATTTATTCCCGGGAGACGCGGCTTCGGGCGTGGGCGAAAGAATTGAATGTGCCGCTTGTTCCTCTGGACGAGGGCGCGGTGATGGAACCGGCGGAAATTTTGGATTTGAGCTATCGCATCGAGGGAAAAACCTATAGCGCAAAGGATTTTTCCCGAGCATTCGCGCCGCTAGCGCCTGCATTAGCTGACTTACAAGCAAATTTGCGCGATGCCGACGGAAATTTCACCAGCATTGCTCGCGGGCTTGATGACATGAGCGTTGATGAGTTCTTGGATAAGGAACATCTCAGGAATCATCTTTCGGACGATGCTTTGGATCAATTATTTGCCAAAGATAATGTATGGGTCATCACTGCCATCAAGCAGGTTTACGCCACTGAATTTGGCCAAACGAGCGACTTGTCGGCGCTGGCGTTGGCGGACAGCATTTGCGTTACCCCTAACGTCGCCGGGTTTTATAGCTTGGGCGACAGCGACAAGATGTATCAATTCGCCAATGACGCGAGTTCTTTGATAAACGCGCTCGAAAACAAATTGACCGAGGCGGGCGTTACGATCAGAAGAAACACGCTTGTGACGAAACTGGAAGAAGCGGGAACCGGGATGACGGTGCAATTCAGCAGCCGCGATGGGGAGAGTAGTTCCCTCGCTTCGGAAAACTATAATTCCGTGATCTCCGCGCTTCCTCCCCAAGCGTTGGTCGATGTGGCGGGAGTAGGGCCGTTATTGCTGGCGGAACAATGGGAAGCGTTGCAGGGTACAAAAACCGTCAGCCTAGTCAAAATTTGCTGCCCGACAAAGAATGTCGATATAGATGCCGAGGTTTGCATACAGACCTCTGAAGGGAGCGGCGTCCATGTTTGGCAAAATGGCGAAGGCAAAGGCGGCGAGAAGGGCTCTCTTACGTTTTACTGTGAAGGCGTATCTCCCGGGACCGATATAGCAGGCGAATTTATCGAAAAGCTAAAGTACGAATACGCCGCGGCCATTAATAAAGCCGTGGATGATATTTTTGATGAGACTGGTCCGATTATTAAAGATTGGCGCGAGCATTTATCTCAATCCATAAAAGGAAACGGTTGTTTCTTCATTCCGACGAAGAAGCACTACATCAACCTAGGTGGTTTGCATAATCAGAAACATCGAGCCTTTTCGTTGGTAGGCGGCGCGCCCGTGGAATATCCAAGGGCAAACGGCAAGGGGGTTACTTGGAATACCGGCTGTATGGACGGCATCGTGGTATCCGCCGAGCGCGAAGCGGCGCGGCAGATCGCCGTGTTGCAGGCGCATGGTCATAGGTTGCACCCAAAGAAGGCGCAGCAGGCGCCAGAATCGGTGCTCGATCTTTCGGGGCGTCAACTGAGCGCGGAGGATGTTCCGGATCTGACACAGCGGAAAGAGCTTAAGGCGATCATCCTGGAAAATAATCATATCCAGGCGGAAGGCATTGCGATGGTGCTGAGCAAGATGCCCGAAGGATGCGCGGTCTATCTCAAGGGCAATCCCTTGGAAACTACGTCTTTGTCGGAAAAGGCGGTGCAAGCTAATCGTGAGGCTAAGCAGCAGGGGAAAGCCAATTGGACGATGAGACCCTATAAGAGGGAGCTTGAAAAAATAACACCGCGATCGAAAAAAAACTCTCGCACAGGTGATGATGGGCCATCGCAATCGTCCAAGCGAAGGAAACTGTGAAGAGAAAATAATTTGCGGGCAATCAATGGGCAATGGCGGAATTTTAGGTTAATCAAATCGAAATTTCCGCTTCAAAGGAATTAAGTATTTACATAAATAATTGCGTATATCTATATAATTTTGTTATCTTTACTTGTGTATTGTATCCGCGCCTGATGCTGAGTTGGGCGTGTGGGTAATGAGCTATATCTAAAAGAGCGGGGAGGTTATATGTGGAAGTCCATCCTACTAGGCGCGTTAGTCGTCTGTTTACCGGCGCTGACGTCAGCCGCGGAAACGACGTCCGCCCACAAAGCCGCTTACAAAAAGGCTGTTTACAAGAAAAATGTTTACAAAAAGAAGGTCGGGCTTAAGAAGAAGCCCCTTCGTCGCGCGAATTTCCATCGAGTGTCCTTCCCTGTCACGCTTGATCCGGCGCGGTTACATCTTCGTTCGAATTCGGTGCTGGTTTTCGATCAATCGACGGGCGAGTCGGTCTATACCAAAAACGCGGATGCTGTTCAGCCGATCGCCTCCATTACCAAGCTGATGACAGCGCTGGTGGTGTTGGAGAGCAAACTGGATCTTGATGAGCCGGTGACCATTGACGCGGATGACGTGGATAGTCTTAAGTTCACTCGTTCGAGATTGACGGTCGGCGCCGTTATTCGGCGCGGCGATTTGATGCGATTGGCGTTGATGGCGTCCGAAAATAGAGCAGCGGCTGCGTTGGGGCGCTCTTTCCCAGGCGGCATTTCTGCATTCGTCGCATCGATGAATGAGCAGGCTGCCGCTTTGGGACTTACGCAAACTCGCTTCGCCGACTCCACCGGTTTGAGTTCGCATAACGTCTCTTCACCCGGCGACCTGGCTAAGTTGGTGCAAGCTGCGTATCAATATCCATTGATTCGCGAATACTCGACTACGCCGGGCTTGATGCTAACGCTACCGGATTCCGGTCGAAGCTTGACCTTCAACAACACTAATATGTTGGTGAAAAATTCGAGCTGGCAAATTGGGCTTCAGAAAACCGGATTTATCAATGAGTCGGGACAATGTCTTGTGATGCAAACGGTAATCGGAACGCGACCGTTTGTTATTGTGCTTCTCGACGCCTGGGGGAAGTACTCTCGTATTGGCGACGCCAACCGTATTAAGAAATGGCTGGAATTGCGGGTCGCTAGCAATCAAGCAGGCGCTACCTAACAGCATCAACATGAGGGGGATGGGCGCACGCCCATCCCCCTTCATTTCCTGGTCCGCTCACCGGACATTCCGTCGCGAAGATTTTTCTTTGCTGGCTTCTCATAGCAGTAGGTTCCGAAAGAAGTCTAGTGTTGGCGCCATCCAGGTCGAAGACTACAATCCAAGCGCCTAAGTCATCTCATTCATCCCCATGCGCGTCGGTTTGTTTGTCACCTGTCTTGTCGATTTGATGCGCCCCTCCATTGGCTTTGCGTCCCTCAAGCTGCTTGAGTCCGCAGGTTGCGAAGTGGTCGTTCCGGAAACGCAAACTTGCTGTGGTCAGCCCGGTTTCAATTCAGGCGATCGGAAAACGGCTCGAGATCTGGCCCTGAAATTTCTGCATGAATTTGAAGGTTGCGATTATGTGGTGGCCCCGAGCGGGTCCTGCGCTGGGATGATACGGACCCACTATGCTGATTTGTTCAAGGATGATCCGAGCGTTCTCGGTCGACTTGCCTCGCTGACTGAACGGACGTATGAGCTGACCGATTTTCTCGTCAACGTTGTAAAGCTTTCCAATATTCCTGGTGGTTTCACCGGAACCATTACCTATCACGATTCCTGCTCCGGTCTGCGCGAGCTTGGCGTGAAACAGCAGCCGCGCGATCTGCTGGCGAAGACGCCGGGCCTTTCCCTTTGCGAGATGAACGATGCAACCAAGTGCTGCGGATTCGGCGGGACTTTCTCCATCAAGCTCGGCGAAATTTCGACGCGTATGGCGGAGAACAAGTGCGTGAATATCGAGGCGACGAAAGCGGACGCATTGGTCGGCGGCGACCTGGGGTGTCTTTTGAATATCGAAGGCAGGTTGCGGCGGCGCGGCGATGACAAGACACGCGTGTACCACGTTGCCGAGATTCTTGCCGGGATGACAGACTAGGCGTCCATGCAAATCTCCTCCATGCATTTCAAAGCCAACGCCAGCGTCAAGTTAAAAGACTCGACGCTGCAAAAAGCCATGTTGAAGGCCAAGGGCAAGTTCGTCGATGGGCGAGCCGCCGCCATGGATGAGCTTGGCAATTTCGAAGAGTTGCGCGAGGCAGGCAAGGTCATTCGCAATCGAGCGCTGGAAAATCTCGATGTCTGGTTAATGCGGTTTGAGCGAGAGGCCACCGCGCGTGGAGCTATCGTGCACTGGGCGGAAACGGGTGAAGAGGTGAATCGCATCGTGCTCGAAATCGCTCGCGAGCATGGCGTGAAAAAGGTCATCAAGTCGAAATCGATGGTGAGCGAGGAATGCAACCTCAATCCCGCTCTAGAAAGCGCCGGCATTCAAGTCGTTGAGACCGACCTGGGCGAATACATACTGCAACTTGCCAACGAACCACCCTCGCACATCATTGCGCCCGCCGTACATAAGACTCGCGAACAAGTGGGCGATCTGTTTGCGGCGGCGCATCATAGGGAGAGGAAGACCGATCCGTCGGCGTTGACCCGTGAAGCGCGCGAAGTGCTGCGCCCTCATTTTATGACGGCCGAGATGGGCATCAGCGGAGCCAATTTTCTGATCGCCGAAACGGGGTCTACAGTCATGGTCACCAATGAAGGCAACGGCCGCATGGTGAGCACGTTGCCTCCTATCCATGTGGCGATCACCGGCGTTGAAAAAGTTATTCCCACGTTGGAGGACTTCACGACGCTGCTGCGACTGTTGACGCGCTCCGCGACGGGCCAGCCGATATCCAACTATGTCTCCGTCAACACGGGCGTGCGCTCGGCCGATGATCCTGACGGACCAGAGCATTTCCACATCATCCTGGTCGATAGCGGCCGCACAAAATTGCTTGGAACCGAATTGCAGGCGGCGTTGCGTTGCATTCGCTGCGGCGCTTGTATGAATCACTGTCCTGTGTATCAGAACGTCGGCGGGCATGCTTATGGTTGGGTTTATCCTGGGCCCATTGGTTCTGTGTTGACGCCGATGTATATCGGTCTGGAGAACGCACTCGATTTGCCACAGGCCGCCACGCTTTGTAACGAATGCGGCGTCGTTTGCCCAGTGAAGATTCCGTTGCCGGAGTTGATGCGTGTCCTGAGAGAAAAGGAATTCGAGGGCGGCATGCGGCCATGGACGGAGCGCCTGTCGATGAAGGCATGGCGTTGGGCCGTGTTGCGTCCTCGCGCTTACGCGTTGTTGGCGGGAATGGGCGCCAGACTGCTGAGCATTGTGGGCGGGCGGGAGAAGCTATTGCATAAGTTACCGGGATTGGACGGGTGGACCGATGGTCGCGATATGCCGGCGCCTAGCGGCGAGACTTTTCGCGCCGCCTACGCCAAATACAAAAAAGGCGCCGGCCGATGAGTTCGCGCGAACGCATCCTCGCCAGAATTCGCGCGAATCTCGGAAAAGAGGGCGGTGAGCCGCTGAAGCACGAACTAACGTCTGTCGCTGACTATCTTGAATCGCATCCATCCGGCCCTAGCCCTGCCGCGAGATGGGATGATCAATCGGCGCGATTTAAAGAGCGGGCGCAAGGGCTGAGCAGCACAGTGGATGAAGTGTCGTCCATATCGGAAGCGCCATTGGCCATTCGTCGTTATCTCGACGCCAATGGGCTGCCCAGCGTCGGCGTATGTTGGCCCGCGCTTGCTGAATTACCCTGGAGCAATGCGGGTATCAACCTTGCCATGCGGCCAGCGAACGATACGGATTTATTGGGCGTCACCGGCGCGTTCTGCGCGATTGCCGAAACCGGAACGCTGATGCTGCTTTCGGGAGCCGAGACGGCGGCAACGACATCGCTGTTGCCGGAAACTCATATCGCCATCATCAATGCCGAGCGGATCGTGAAAAGCATGGAAGACGCGTGGGCCTTGCTTCGTCTGGAGCGTGGCGTCTTGCCGCGCGCGGTGAATTTTGTTTCGGGACCATCTCGAACAGCCGATATTGAGCAGACCATTATCATTGGCGCGCATGGGCCGTACCGCGTTCATATTATTCTCGTCGGGGAGTGTAGGAGCGAGCTTGCTCGCGAATGACGTTTGATCGCGAGCAAGCTCGCTCCTACACACGGTGGAAGAAATTTGGCGTTTTTGAGGTTGACCCTGACAATTCAAACACCTAGACTCATATTCGCTATACAGGCAATACCTCGCCGAAATTACTCGAAATTTTGGCGAGCGCAAATCGTGCATCCATCAAACCATAATTGAGGAGAGATCATGAGCATGCCTGAAGATAAGAAGCAAACCGTTTCCCAGCCCCCCGAAGTAACTCCTCCCGCTCGCCGCAAGTTTCTCGCCGGCGCCGCAGCCGCCACCGGCGCGGCCATTACGGGCTTCCCAATGATTTCCGTCGCGCAAAGCCCGATCAGCCTTCGTTGGCAAAGCACATGGCCGGCGAAGGATATCTTTCATGAGTTCGCCATCGACTACGCCAAGAAGGTAAACGATATGTCCGGCGGGCGACTCAAGATCGAAGTGTTGCCGGCCGGCGCCGTCGTTAAGGCATTTGATTTGATCGACGCCGTATCGAAGGGAACGCTCGATGGCGGCCATGGCGTGGTGGCTTATTGGTATGGCAAGAATTCCGCAATGGCCTTGTGGGGCAGCGGTCCAGCGTTCGGTATGGACGCCAATATGATGCTGGCTTGGCATAACTACGGTGGTGGTAAGGCGCTGCTGGATGAGGTCTATGGCAGTCTTGGGCTGGATGTCGTGTCGTTCCTTTATGGTCCGATGCCGACGCAGCCGCTCGGTTGGTTCAA